>CANRGB010000151.1 GCA_947630005.1 uncultured Lachnospiraceae bacterium | reverse complement strand
GAAAAATATGTTTCCCCGAAACGCAGAAAAGCATATCCATCACCGGAGACAGCAAAGGCGTCCGTTTTGATATTTATACGGAGGATTCGGAAAATATCATTTACGATGTGGAAATGCAGACAACCACCAATGAGAACCTCCCCAAAAGGAGCCGTTACTACCACAGCATGCTGGATCTGAATCTGATCGAGAAGGGGATGGACTACAAAAAACTGAAAAAATGCTATGTCATATTCCTCTGCAAAAAGAATATTGGCACGCTTCCCATCTACGCTTACCGCATGAGATGTGACGCGGATCCGGCGGTCGAGCTGAGGGATGATGTGCGGACGATTTTTGTCAATTCCTACGGCAGTTCGGAAGGAATTTCCCGGGAACTGAAGGAGTTTCTCACTTACATAAGGACAGGGCAGGCTTCCGGCGATCCGGAAAGTCTTACCCGAAGACTGCAGAACTGTGTGATACATGCCAGAAAACACAAAGAATGGAGGGCCGAATATATGACTCTGTTAATGAAGTATCAGGAAATGATGGAAGAAGGACGGGAAGAAGGATTAAAAGAAGGATTAAAAGAAGGATTAAAAGAGGGATTAAAAAAAGGATTAAAAGAAGGACATAATGAAATCAATCAGTTGATCGCGGCGTTAATCTCCGATAACCGTCTGGATGATCTGGAGCGCTCCGCTGCCGACGGAGCATTCCAGGAACAGCTTTTAAGAGAATATGGGATCAGGAAATACGAAAGTGTCTAAAATTAACCATTCTATCTAATTGAGGGCAGAAAGTGCAAGTTGCTTTTCTGTCTTCAAACATTTGCTGCTCACCGCCTGAAAAGGTAGGAGTTATCCCCTGTCTGATATATTCACAAAAGAAAAATATGGCAAAAAACAAGGGGCTGTCGGAAAATATGTCACCAGGGGCTTGTTATAATCCGGTTGTACACATGTCTGAGGCAGATGTCTGTTCTGAGGCGGATGCAGTCCGCCACAGACAGACAGATGTAACGAAGACTAGGTGAACAACGGATTGGTAACAAGCCCCGTCAGACATTTTCCGACAGCTCCCTGATCAACATTATTGGATAACTGTCAGATTATCTTAAAGCAGTCCTGGCCGCGGCAGACAACTGTATCAGTCGTTAAAAACATATTTGTGCAGGCGGTCACATGCTTCCTGAATACGGGAATAAGGCGAAGCCAAATTCATACGGATGTGACACGGACCGTGGAACCTCCGGCCATCCTGCCAGCCAACACCCACATCCCATCCTGCTTTGATCACTTCATCCAGTGTTTTGCCAGTACGGGCGCAATACTTGCTGCAGTCCAGGAAAATCATATAGGTACCATCCGGCATGGTCACTTCCACGCCATCAAAGTACTTGTTGATATAATCACAGGTATAGCGGCAGTTTTCTTCCAGTACCTGCAGCAGTTCACCGACCCATTCTGCTCCCACCTCATTGTAAGCGCCGATCAGCGCATGCATGGACAGCACATTCTGCTCGTTGTAATGGGTATTATAGCCAAAGCTGCCTGCGTGTATAAAAATCCCCTGAAACTCATCATAATATCTGCGATGATGTTCAGGGGATTTCAAAAAGTGCCCGACCTGTCAGAACAACTCTTTCCTGTTTTCTATGATTTACGCATCTGTTTTAGGTTCCGGCACAGCGCCCGTATATATTCCGGCGTGGTTCCGCAGCAGCCTCCGACGAGATCCGACCCGGCTTCCACGAGCCGCATCATCGAAAGCGCGAACGATTCCGGCTCCATGTTATAGTGCGCCCGCCCGCGCGGATCCATAACCGGCATGCCCGCGTTTGGTTTCACGATCACCGGAATCTTCGCGGCCTGTTTCATCGTCCTCACGACGGCCACAAGCTGATCCGGGCCGACCGAGCAGTTCAGGCCGACGGCCGCCGCTCCCATCTCCTGCAGCGTCTCGACCGCCTCCGTGATTGTCCCGCCGTACAGCAGGCTTCCGTCCGATTCCAGAGTCAGAGAACACATCACCGGCAGATCGCAGACCGCCTGCGCCGCGTCAAGGATCACGGTTGTCTCATCGACCGCAAGCATCGTCTCCGCGATGATCAGATCTGCCCCCGCGTCCGCAAGCACGGAAACCTGCTCTTTATACACTTCGAGAAGCCGCTCATACGACATCCCGCCGCGCGGCTCCAGCATTTTCCCGGTTGTCGTCATATCTCCGGCGACCAGTGCTCTGCCGTCTGCCGCCCGCTTCGACAGCGCGACCAGCTCGCGGTTGAGATGTTCCACTTCGTCCTCCAGCCCGTACATGGCCAGAGAAATCCGGTTCGCGGAAAAGGTCGGCGCGTAGATGATCTGGCTCCCGGCGTCGATATACGCCCGCTGCAGTTCCAGAACTGTATCCGGATGCTCCAGGATCCACTGTTCCGCGCAGACGCCGACCGGCATTCCTTTCTCTCTGAGATTGGAGCCCATCGCCCCGTCAAGTACCACAATTCCTTTATCGGTTAATTCTGTAAATTCCTGCTTTGTCATAAAATCCCTCCCTTTCCAAATCTGTTCAGCTGTATCTCTTCTTTGCCAGGTTCCGGAACTTTCGGTTCTGTCTCTGGCCTGCAAAGGTCAGCCCTGCAAACTTCTTCTTCGCCAGGCTCCGGAACTTTCGGTTCTGCCTCTGGCCTGCAAAGGTCAGCCCTGCAAACTTTTTCTTCGCCAGACTCCGGAATTTCCGGTTCCGCCGCCGGTTTACAAAGTTCACTTCTGCAAGCCACATTATACAATCCTTTCAAGGATACGGCAAACATAAAATCCTTCTCAGAATCGAGCGGGAAACGTTTTGTTGCCGTTTTTTCCCTCCTGCCCGCCGTGCGGCCCGCATGCTGCGTCAGCAGCTGAGCTCCATTGCGGTCTGCGCAAAGCAGCGGGGACTGTAAAAGGCAGAACCGCGGACGGCTCTGTTTTCACAGTCCCCTGTTTTCTGTGTGCAGCTGCGTGTCACCGGACGGAATACCTCCATGTATACCGTCCTGTTTTACGCATAGCTGTGTATGCTTGGAATAAACGTATTCACTCCGATAAACGTAAAGATCACGCACACAAACCCCACTACGGCAAAGATTGCCGTCCGCTTCCCGATCCAGTGACGGTTGATGCGCAGGTGCAGATAGAGCGCGTAGATAAGCCAGGTGATGAAAGACCAGGTTTCCTTCGGGTCCCAGGTCCAGTAATGGCCCCAGGCTCTCTGCGCCCAGATTGCCCCGGTGATCATGACGATTGTCAGGAACAGGAAGCCAAATGTGATCACGCGGTACGACATCTGGTCCAGCTTTTTCTTATCCGGCATCGCGCTCTGCCGCTCCGCCGAGAGACGGTCGTAAAACAGATACAGCAGCGATATCCCGCAGGATACGGCAAAGGATCCGTAGGAAATGATCGCCGTGGACACATGAAGCACCAGCCAGTTGCTCTGCAGCGCGGGCATCAGATCCCTTACCTCACGGCTCTGCATCGCCGCATATCCGATGATCAGAAATAAAATCGGCGCGATAAACGTCCCCATCGCGGATACCCGGAATTTCCGGTAGGCCAGAAGATAGCAGAGCGCGATCCCCCAGGCGAACGCTGTCGCGAATTCAAACTGGTTGGAGAGCGGGACGCGCCCCGCTCCGATTCCGCGCACGATCAGGGAGAGCGTGTGAAATACAAAGCCCGCTGTGATCAGCGTGGTCGCGATCTGAGCGGCCCTGCCGCTGCGCGCCGCAAAGTAATAAAAGTAACACGCAGTGGAGACAAAATACGCGATAACTGTGACATAAAATAAAATATTTTCAGCGGTGATTAAAGTCTGTGACATGCTCTCCCTCCTCTTCTTTCTCGCCGGCAGAAATCTCATTCGTACTGGAATTTTCAGAAGACTGCCAGACCGTAATAATTTCTCCGTCCGCGCGAAGCGCCTCCTCCACGGCGTCCGCGAACAGTTCCGCGCCTTTCACGCTGCGGCAGTACACCGCACACGTACCGTCCGCGTTTTCCCGCATCCATAACTCTTCCGTACGGCAGAAAAACGCGAGAACAATGCCGAGCACCACAAGGATGCCGCCCAGGGCCACATACGTCATCGTCGGATCCTTTACGATCTGAATCAGCGTATACTGCCGCGGGTTTTCAAACACAAAGCGGTAGTCGCCGATCTGAATCGGAAGTCCCGTCCCTATGGCGTCCATCTGGAAAAAATTCCCGTCGTAGTAGATCGTGTAGATGACGACCGGATTTTTCAGAAGCGGCGTGAGCGTGGTCGGACCTGTCCCGTCATTGTAATAATCGGGATAAAAGGCCGTCATCTGCACCTGAAGCGGAATCTCCTCCAGCGAGATAAATTCTCCCTGGCAGAGTACCTGCTCGTCAAGAAGTTCATTTCCTTTATAAGCTTTCGCCGTCGCCGCCCAGCCGGTCGAATTCTGAAAAAAATCCATCCCGAACGCATGGAACGGAGCGTTCACCTTCGTCGTGCCGCTCTCCTCTTTTCCTGTTTTTTCGTCCTTTACCGTGAGCTTCGCCTGATACTGCTCCACCGTATAGTCATCCCGAAGCTTTACCTCAAAATCATCGATGGCGACGCGGATCCCGGCTTCTTCCACCGGTTTCTCCTGTCCCGGAACCCCATAGACGTATGTATCCAGCATATATTTCTGCCCAAGGCCGAACCCGATGATCACCGCGATCATTCCGAGATGGCAGAGCCAGGAGCCCCAGATTCCGATGCGGCAGCGCACGGCGTAATGCCAGACGTCCCCGTCCGCTTCCTGCACCGCCGGCTTGAAACGCAGCGCCAGGAACACGTCCCGCACCGATGTCTCCGCCGCAGGCATCCACCTCCAGCTCTCAGGACGATCCTGCTTCCTCCTCGCCTCCAGGGTATAGCCTTCTCTGTAATTCTGAAGAAGCCGCGGGAAACGCAGGATACTGCACAGGATCAGATTCAGGCAGAGCAGTCCTGCCATGACAATGAACCACCAGGCGGAGAACATATCGTCGAGCCCGGCGGCCAGAATCAGCTTTCCGGCCCAGGCGGGATAAACTGTCATGTAATAGGACGCAACCTCCCCCTGCGGGATCAGACTTCCGGCCACACAGACCGCCGCCAGGATCACCAGAAGGACTATCGCGCATTTCATGGAATGGAACACTTTCCATATCTTTTTCAGTAGCTTCATGATTCCTCCAAAGGGCCTCGCAGACCCGAAACATGTACGCTCCGGAGAACAGGCTCGCAGAACTTTTCGATACAACAGGCCGGGAGGCAGAAGCAGGATCCGTCTGATCGATCAGCAGCTTCGCTCCCGGCCTGTATGTAAAACCGTCATGTGTCATCGCCGCGCCCGGCGCCGCCAGATCGCAGGCCGGAATCCGGGAATGCAATCAAAGGCACATCCCTGCGCAAAACATCCGCTTTCTCCTGCTATTTGAACAGCGCCAGAGCCTCGTTCGCGATCTCTTCCGCCTTGTCAAGGCAGTTTCTGGAAAGCGTGCTGTTGTGGGCGCCTTCACTGTTCTCTACGAACACGAAATCCCAGTAGAACTGTGCGTCTCTGTTCAGCGCGCGGATCGCGTCGAGCTCTTCATCGGTGTACTCTCCGCTTTCCACCGCAGCGGCCAGCTTCTCTGTCAGATCAACGAGAACCTGAGCGACTTCCGTCTCGCGGGCCGTGATCTCATCCTGCAGATCCTTCACTTTCGCCGTAACCGTCTCGGCGTCCGTATGGCAGGCTGCGCAGGTATTGTCCATGATGGACTGGCTGGCAAGCGGGCTGACCCAGGTGTGGCTCCTGTACTCGGTGCCGTCCTCAGCCGTCGCCTTCTCCATATGGCAGTCCGCGCAGGAAAGAGCCTTGTGCATGCTTCCGTCCGCCATGAACGTCTCAAACTCCGGATGCTGCACCTTGATCTGGTTGGTCAGCGTTCTCGGATTCTGATAGTCGGTAAAGCCCATCTCGTTGTAGTACGC
>CANRGB010000150.1 GCA_947630005.1 uncultured Lachnospiraceae bacterium | reverse complement strand
TGGAGGATGTCTACGGCGAAGTAGGTCCTCAGGATTATCTGCGCAAGGCGTTTGACCTGACGTCAGATCATATTGTCAGGAAAGTGAAGAAAGCAATCGGACGCAAATGAGTTTTTATAAAAGCTTTTTTTCCATCTACGTGATGCTGGTGCTGCAGAACGTGGTCACGCTGAGCGTAAATCTGGCGGACAACATCATGCTGGGCGCGTACAGTGAGACGGCGCTCGCGGGCGTGGCGGCGGTGAACCAGATCCAGTTCGTATTTCAGCAGCTGATGATCGGCCTGGGCGACGGTCTGGTGATCCTCTGCAGCCAGTACTGGGGAAGACGTCAGACGGACCGGATCAGAAAGATTTCCGTATCGGCGCTGTATACCGCGCTTGCGGTCGCGCTGCTGCTGTTTGTGCTGACAGGACTCTTTCCCGGACAGGCCGTAGGTCTGTTCACAACGGATGCGGCGATCATCGCGGAGGGCAGAAGCTACCTTCAGATCGTGCGCTATACGTATCTGTTTTTTGCGGCGACGCAGCTTATGCTTGCCGCGCTTCGGAGCACGGAGACGATCCAGATCGCCCTGCGGCTGTCCGTGATGACGTTTTTCATCAACTGCGGGATCAACTATACGCTGATCTTCGGACGTTTCGGCATGCCGCGGATGGGGGCGGCGGGAGCGGCTGTCGGCACGCTTGCCGCAAGGATTGCGGAGTTTCTGGTTCTGGTGATCTATATACTGGTCAGAGAGCAGAAACTGAAGTTCTCTCCGAAAGATCTGCTGCGGATGGACGGGACGCTTTTTGCGGATTACGCGAAGCTCACGGCGCCGATGCTTCTGGTGCAGGGACTGTGGGGACTGAACACAGCGCTGCAGACGGTGATACTCGGCCACATGGCCGGAAACGCGATCGCGGCGAACAGCGCGTCGTCGACGCTGTTTCTGGTCGCGAAATCGGCGGCTACCGGAGCGGCGTCGGCAGCTTCCATCATGATCGGAAAGACAATCGGGACAGGAGATATCGCCGCGGTAAAATCCTATTCCGTGAAGCTTCAGAGACTCTTTGTGGTGATCGGCCTGGTGTCGGGACTTTTCGTGTATCTGGTCCGGATACCGCTGCTGGAGCTGTACAGTTTCCAGCCGGAAACAAAGCAGATGGCAAATACGTTTCTTGTGATCCTGAGCGTTGTCTGTGTGGGAATGTCCTATCAGATGCCGACAAACACCGGGATCATACGCGGCGGCGGGAATACCATGTATACAGTAAAGCTCGATCTGATCAGCATCTGGCTGATCGTCCTGCCGGTGTCCTTTGTCATGGCTTTCGTCGTGAAAGCATCCCCGGTTGTGGTGTTCTGCTGCCTGAACGCGGATCAGATCTTCAAATGCGTGCCGGCGTACCTGGAATCGCACTACGGAAACTGGATACGGAAGCTGACAAGGGACGGATGAAGGCAGTAAAATTATGGATTATAGCGAACGTATCCAACGTTTGCTGTAAATATAAAGAAATACAACAGGCATAACAGACAATGAAACTTAAAAGAGGAAAGGAGAATGCTTTATGGTAACAGTAGGTATCATTGGAGCAGGCAGAATCGGCAAGGTGCACGTAGAGAGCATCTGCACGAAGGTTCCGAACGCACAGGTAAAAACCCTGGCGGATCCGTTCATGAATGATGAGACGGCCGCATGGGCAAAGGCAAAAGGCGTACAGCACACGACGAAGGATTACAAGGAGATCCTTGCGGATCCGGAGATCCAGGCAGTTCTGATCTGCTCCTCCACAAACACGCACGCTTCCATTTCCATCGAGGCGATTGAGGCAGGAAAGCATGTATTCTGCGAGAAGCCGATCGATCTGGAAGTGGCAAAGATTAAGGAAGTCATCGCGGCTCTTGAGAAAAACCCGGTGAAATACCAGGTCGGCTTCAACCGCAGATTCGACCACAACTACGCGGCGGTTCAGAAGGCTGTGGCAGACGGCAAAGTCGGCGATGTGCATATCGTGAAGATCGCGTCCAGGGATCCGGCGCCGCCATCAATGGATTATGTAAAGGTATCCGGAGGAATTTTCCTCGACATGATGATTCATGACTTCGATATGGCCCGCTTCCTGTCCGGCAGCGACGCGGAGGAAGTCTACGCAGAAGGCGCTGTGCTGGTTGATCCGGCGATCGGCGAGGCAGGCGACGTTGACACGGCGGTTGTCACGATGAAGATGGCAAACGGCGCGATCGCTGTCATCGACAACTCAAGAAAAGCGGTTTACGGCTATGACCAGAGAGCGGAAGTATTCGGTTCCAAGGGTATGGCCGCGTCCGGAAACGACTGCCCGTCTACCGTTCAGATCAGCAACGAGGACGGCGTGACCGGCGAGAAGCCGCTGTACTTCTTCCTTGAGCGCTACATGGAAGCGTACGCGACCGAGATTAAGGGCTTTGTGAACGCGATCGAGAACGATACGGAGACTCCGGTTACGATCATGGACGGCCTGAAGCCGGTGGTTATGGGTCTTGCGGCGAAGAAATCCCTGGCGGAGCACCGCCCGGTCAAGATTTCCGAGCTTATGTAAAGATGAATCTTCCTGCCCGCGGTGGCCGGGCAGAACGCGGCTGCGCCTTCTGGCGCGGCCGCAATTTATTGGTGCGCAGGCGTGCATAAAATGACGCTGGGGCCAAAAGGTATTTTGCCCCGTGATGCCACGGATTTCTCCGCAGTTCGACTTTGCTGTGCGTGCATTTTCCCATCTGCGTACACATGCACGCAGAATAAAAATTCCTGTGTCAGCTGCGTATCTGCTCATCTGGATATATTCAACAAAAACACTCCCCTTCTATACGACAAAAAGACAGATGAAATCGGGAAAAATGCACAAAAATATTGTGTATTTTTTATCAATTATGCAAAATCAACAAAAATCTAACCGTAATTTTGTAGAAAAAGTGAATTGCGTACACGCACACGCATTGATATAATTGATAAAAATAAAACACAGGAGGTAAACTATGAAAAAGAAAGTTTTAGCAACTCTGTTGGCGGCTGTCATGGCGGTTGGCACGCTGTGCATGGGTGTCAGCGCGGAAGAAGAGACTGCGGACGCGCTTGATATCGGTGTGGATGTCGGTGAGATCACATTCATCATGGCTCTTCGTGACGAGTTCCTGTCCGAGCTGGAGAGCGGTGCTCAGGAAGCGGCTGCGAACTTCGGCATCAAGGTTACGACGCAGGACGCGAAGAACGACACCAGCACAATGCTTCAGTACATTGAGACCGCAAGGAACGCGGGCCAGAAGGTTGTCATCGTAAACATGCCGGATCCGGAGACGGCTCCGCAGGTTGTGGAAGCGGCAGGCGACATGAAGGTTGTATTCGTAAACCGTCTTCCGGCTGACACTTCCGTGCTGAATGAGAATGTCGCCTATGTAGGATCCGACGAGCATGATTCCGGAAGGTATCAGGGCGAGTTCCTTGCCGACTACTTCAAAGGCCAGGACAAGAACGAGATCAAGTACATCCTTTTGAACGGCACGCTTGGCCAGACATCCACGACGCTCCGTACCGAGTCCGTGCTGAAGGCTCTTGAGGACAACGGCATCACGGCTGAGGAAGCGAGCGCTCCGCTTGCATGTGATTATGACCGTGCGACAGCGCAGGATATGATCGCTCCGCTGCTCACCGCACAGACCGAGTTCGACTGCATCATCTCCAACAACGACGCGATGGCAATCGGCGCGATCGAGGCTCTGAAGATGGTTGACATGGATCCGGCTTCCATCCCGATCGTCGGCATCGACGCCACGGTAGACGGACGTCAGGCAGTCAAGGACGGCACACTTGCGATGACCGTATTCCAGAACGCGTACGGCCAGGGAGCAGGCGCTCTTCAGGCAGCTGTAAACCTTGTAGAGGGCAACGGTCTGGCAGACAACACAGAGTTCGAGACAGACGAGACAGGCTTCATCCTCTGGGTACCGTTTGAGCCGGTTACCGCGGAGAACGTAGCGGATTATGACTGATCCGGAAGCTGCGGAATTCGATAAACATATAGGCTGCTCCCGCCTCTTCGGGCGGTAGTAATAGCGGCAATTTTGTAGGTCAAAGGGGTAAGTCGGGCGCCGGCATCTGCCGGCGCTCGCATGGTCAATACGGTAATAATATTAAAAATAAGAATACAGCAGATTTAATATAGAACAGAGGTGAGAGATTTGAGTGAAGAATATGTACTGGAAATGCATGACATCGTAAAGGAATTTCCGGGTGTGCGCGCGCTGAAAGGCGTGCAGCTGAAGGTCCGTCCGGGAACCGTACATACACTGATGGGCGAGAACGGCGCGGGCAAATCCACGCTGATGAAGTGCCTGATCGGAATCCAGCCTGTTACTTCCGGGAAGATCATCTACAAAGGCAAAGAGGTGGCCTTCAAGTCAACGCAGGAAGCGCTTGACGCGGGTATCTCGATGATCCACCAGGAGCTGTCCCCGGTGCTTGAGCGCTCGGTGGCGGACAATGTGTGGCTTGGCCGTGAGCCGAAGAAGGGCATGCTGATTGATACGAAGAAGATGAACGACGACTGCCGCGAGCTGTTCGCGCGCATCGGCCTTGATCTTGACCCGAACGAAAAGATGAAGAACCTGACCGTGGCAAAGATGCAGATGGTGGAGATCGTGAAGGCCATCTCGTACGACGCCTCGATCGTAATTATGGATGAGCCGACGTCGGCCCTGACCGAGGCGGAGGTAGCGGATCTGTTCAAGATCATCGCGGATCTGAAGTCGAAGGGCGTGGCGATCATCTACATCTCCCATAAGATGGACGAGATCTTCCAGATCAGCGACGATATCTCCGTTTACCGTGACGGCGAGTTCATCGCCTCGGACCGCGCGGAGAATCTGACGCAGGATAAGCTGATCCAGCTGATGGTAGGCCGTGAGATTACCGATATGTTCCCGAAGGTGCCGTGTCCGATCGGAGACGTGGTGCTGAAGGTAGAGCATCTGAACGCGGGCCGTATGGTGCAGGATGTGTCATTTGACCTGAGAAAGGGCGAGATCCTTGGCTTCGCGGGCCTTGTAGGAGCGGGACGTACCGAGACGATGGAGGCAATCTTCGGAATGCGCCACATCACAAGCGGAAAGATCTACAAGGACGGACAGGAGCTGCATATCAAAAACCCGGGCGACGCGATCCGCAATCACATCGGCATGCTGACGGAAGACCGCCGCGGAAACGGTATCGTAGGCCTCTTAAGCGTAAAGATGAATTCCGTCATCTCGAAGCTGATCCTCGGCAAGTATGGAATGCCGCTGAACAACAAACAGATGGTGAAGGATACTCAGGAATATATCGACAAGATCCGGATCAAGACGGCGAGCATGGACACGCCGATCGCGAACCTCTCCGGAGGAAACCAGCAGAAGGTGCTGGTAGGCCGCTGGCTGCTGACCGAACCGGATATCCTGATCGTCGATGAGCCGACCAGAGGTATCGACGTAGGCGCGAAGTCCGAGATCCATGCGCTGCTGTCCGAGCTTGCGGGCCAGGGCAAGGCGATCATCGTGATCTCATCAGAGATGCCGGAAGTCATGGGCGTGGCGGACCGTATCGTGGTCATGCATGAAGGCCATGTGAGCGGCATCCTGAACCGTGACGAATTTTCACAGGAACTTATCATGAAATTTGCGACAACCCATGAACTGGGAAAGAGATAAAAGGCAGGGGGGAATCCGAACATGAACAGCAATATGAAAAAAACGTTATCCGATAATATGATCTGGCTGATTCTTGTAGCGCTGATCATCATCATGAGTATCGCAAGACCGGTATTCTTTACCGTGGCAAATGCGAAGACGCTGCTTACGGGCGAGTCCATCAAAGGTATCCTTGCCTTCGGCGTAGCGCTGGCAATCCTGACAAAGGGCATCGACCTTTCCATCGGCGCGTCCGCGGCTCTGATCGCGTGCGTGACGGGCGCACTTGTACAGCCGGCTGACCTGGCGACCAAGGTGCTTCCGG
>CANRGB010000149.1 GCA_947630005.1 uncultured Lachnospiraceae bacterium | reverse complement strand
CTTCCCACGGTCAGACAGTTGAAATAATCGTCGATAAAGATCAGAACGCCGAGAACGATCGTCGCAAGCTGCGCTCCGACACGCGTTTTGATATGAGTTTTCGCCCAGCGCCCGAAGGCCGCGGAGCCGCCTGCCCGGTTCATCAGGCTCACCATCGCGCCGAGAATAACCAGGAATACCAGGATACCCACATTGTAGCTGTCTGAGAGTACGCTGATGATGCCGCCCTCAAAAATATGGACAAATGTCTTCTGGACATTGAATCCGGAATAGAACAGCGAACCTACCGTAATTCCGATAAACAGGGAGCTGTACACTTCCTTGGTGACCAGGGCCAGAGCAATCGCCACCACCGGCGGCAGCAGAGCCCACGCCGTGGCATACAGATCCGGCTGGTATTCGGCGGCTTCCTCCGCGAACACCGTCAGGGAACTGGACAGGATCAGCATCGCAGCCATCCCCATAAGCAGAGAAATTTTTCTCCCGTTCATCCACTTGATTTTTCCTTCGTTTATTTTCATATTTTCCTCCAAATACATCGATTGCAATGCTGCAAATCCAACTGTTTCTTCCCGCGTCAAAACTCTTTTCAGCGGGTTCCCGGAGAGCTGCGTTACGCCACACCCATATCCTTCGCCAGCTTCTCAAACTGCGGCAGGGAATTTACGATCGTCTCGTAGGAAACGCAGTACGCAAGTCTTATGTACCCCGGACACGCGAATGAAGTCCCCGGCACCATCAGAATGTTGTACTTCTTTCCGGCCTCCACGAAGTCCTTCTCATCCGCCGCCGGAGATTTCATCCAGAGATAGAAAGCTCCCTCCGGCTTCACGCAGGTAAATCCGCATTTCGTCAGGCCTTCATACAGCGTCTTTCGGTTCTTGTCATAGAAACCGAGATCGGCGCCGGCATCTGCGCAGCGCGCCACCGCAAGCTGCATCAGGGACGGAGCATTGACCGCGCCGCTGATCCGGTTCGCGATCGTAGCCGCCGTGATCGTTCCCTCGCTGTCCTCGACCTCGTCCGGAATGATCACATACCCGATCCGCTCGCCCGGAAGCGAGAGTGATTTGCTGTAGGAGTAAACGACCATCGTGTTCGCGTAATACTTTGTGACAAACGGAACTTTCGCGCCGTCAAACGCGAGCTCGCGGTACGGCTCATCGGAGATCAGATAGATTGCGTGGCCGTACTTCTTCTGCTTTTTCTCCAGAATGGCGGCCATTTTCTGAATCGTTTCCTCTGAGTAGATCACACCGGTCGGATTATTCGGATTGTTGATAATAACCGCCTTCGTCTTCTCATTGATCTTTGCCTCAAAATCAATGAGATTCGGCTGGAACGTCTCCGTATTCGGCGTCACTTCCACAAGCACGCCGTCATAGTTGCGCACGTAAGCGCCGTACTCCAGGAAATACGGGGCAAACACGAGAACTTCCTCACCCGGATCGAGCAGCGTCTTCAGGCAGACATTCAGGCCGCTGCCCGCGCCGACGGTCATGATCAGGTTGTTTCCGGAAAACTTTGTGCCAAACCGTCCGTTCAGTTCCTCGGCGATCGTCTGGCGCACTTCCGGGAAACCGGCGTTGCTCATATAGCCGTGCACCTTCGTCGGCTCTTCCGTATTCAGGATGTCGATGATTGCCTCCTTAAGCGCTTCCGGCGCCGGAACATTCGGGTTGCCAAGGCTGAAATCAAATACCTTGTCCGCTCCATACTTTGCCTTGAGACGGTTGCCCTCCTCAAACATCAGACGGATTGCGGAATTGTTCTGCACATACGGTATCATTTTTTTCGCTATCATAATTGATTGTTCCTCCTCTCTGTACTCTGTTTCAAAATTTACCTTTGTTTACATATTTTAAACAACAGGCGCAGAGCTTTTACCAAATCAGCTCTGCTTTACTTCCTCTTACTCGGTTTGCCCAGCGTAAACCACGCGACCAGTGCGAGGAATGCCACCGCGACGATCATCCAGCCGACAAGGATCATCGGATTGCCCGCCTTCCGGGCCTGCGGTTCAAACATATCCCAGTATCCCTTCAGATAAACAATGATTACCAGAACCGGAATCACATAGGTCATGTAAGCGCGGATTTTTGTCGGAAAATCCGGCCCTCTTCCCGCATTTGTCTCCTTGATGAAATTTTCCCAGCCCCAGCCGTTCTTTTTTGTACAGAACATCAGGTAGACGAGAGAACCCAGCGGAAGCAGGTTGCTCGATACAAGGAAGTCTTCCAGATCCATGACGCCCGTTCCTGCGCCAAGCGGCTGGAACCCGGACAGCACGTTGAAGCCGAGCACTGCCGGCAGCGACAGGAGAATCACGGCCACAATATTAATAAGAACCGCTTTCTTCCTCTCCATCCCGAACAGGTCGATCGCAAAGGAAATGATATTCTCAAACACCGCGACAACCGTCGAGAGCGCCGCAAACGACAGGAACAGGAAAAACAGCGCGCCCCAGATTCTTCCGCCTGCCATCTGGTTAAAGATCTGCGGCAGTGTGATAAAGATCAGAGACGGACCGGATCCCGGCTCGATTCCAAACGCGAAACACGCGGGGATGATGATCATTCCGGCCATCAGCGCCACAAACGTATCAAGGATTGCGATGCTTGCCGCCTCTCCTGCGAGGGAACGCTCTTTTTCAAGATAACTTCCGAAAATTGCCATCGAACCGATACCGATACTTAAAGTAAAGAACGCCTGCGACATCGCTCCGAAGACAACCTCCCCGACGCCGTATTCCTTCATCGCCGCAAAATCCGGAACCAGATAGAACTTCACACCCTCGACTGCTCCCGGAAGACGAACCGAGTTAACCACAAGAACAACAATCAGAAGCAGCAGCGCCGACATCATGACCTTCGTAATCCGTTCCACGCCGTTCTGCACACCGAGCGCGCAGATACCGAACGCCAGAACGACCGCGATGATCATCCAGAGCGTCATTGTTCCCGGCGAGCCGAGCATGCCGTTAAACAGCTCGCTTGTCTGATGAGAATACAGAATGTCCCGCGTGAAATCTCCGCGGATACTGCGGAAGCAGTAATACATCATCCACCCGGCGACCATCGTGTAGAACATCATCAGCAGATAATTGCCGGCCATGCCGAACCATCCGAAATGATGCCATCTCGTCCCTTCCGGCTCCAGTACGCGGAACGAAGACGCGCAGCTCTTCTGGCTGCCGCGCCCGACCGAAAACTCACAGACCATGATCGGCCATCCGAGCAGCGCCAGAAATACCAGATAAATCAGTATGAATGCCGCACCGCCGTATTTGCCGGTCATGTACGGAAATTTCCACACATTGCCAAGTCCTACTGCACAGCCTGCTGACACCAGGATAAACCCGATACGGCTGCCAAATTTCTCTCTCTTCTTCACCTTGTTTCTCCTTTTCATTAACGTATTGGCCTATTAAAGCACCACGGATAAGTATACAGGTTTGTACAACACCTGTCAATTCCAAGTTCGGCTCTTTTTGGTACTTTTACACATATCGCGGGAGATCTGCCTGTATTCTCTCTGCCGAAATATACAAAAACGGAAAAAATCCAGCTGCTTCTGGATTCTTCCCGTTTTTGTGCACAGGCCCGCATATCTTTTATTTGCAGAGCTCTCCGACCACCTGATTGATCACCTTGCCGTCGGCCTTCCCTTTCAGATCTCCCATGACGGCTTTCATGATCTGGCCCTTGTTCTTCGTCGCCGCCACCTCGGCAAACTTGTCGAGAATATACGCCTTGATCTCATCTGCGGACATCATGGCCGGCGCGTATTCCGAGATCACCTGGTAGCGGAAGGTATATTCCGCCTTCAGCTCCGGGCGGCTGTCCGGGCAGGTATCGATCTGTTCCTTCGCCGTCTTCTGTTCCTTTAAGATCGCGCGGACGACCAGCTCCTCCGGAATATCGTCGCGGCAGCCCTCGTCGATCGCCAGCTTCTTGACCGCGGAGATCAGAGACGAGATCGCCTCTTTTCTCGGCTTGTCCTTTGCCTTCATCGCCGCTACCATGTCTTTTCTCAGTAATTCAATGTCCATTTGTGATTCCTCCCGCTTCAAATTTTATTGAACTTTCCTGATGGCTCTCGCCATGTTATAATCATAGCATCAATAAAATAAATTTTCAATCCCTCTCTTTATTTAAAGATTTTTGTAAAATTTAAGATACCTGTTTATGCTCTGCCGGATTATTTTTGATATTATTCTTGAAAGTATAATACTTTCTGGTATAATAAGGTCTACAGGGAACCCTTTATTCAGATTCAGAAAGGAGGTCCATTATGCACCGATTTGTAGACCGCAAGAAAGAACTCGATACGCTCTCAAAAGAATATCAGCGAAGTGAAGCTTCTTTTGTAGTCATTTATGGGAGGCGCAGAATTGGAAAAACAGCTCTGATCAATGAATTCTGCAAAAACAGGCGTGCCATCTTTTTTCTCGCCACTGAGGAAAGTGAAGAGGAGAACCGCAATTCCTTTAAAAATACCGTTGCGGATTTCGCCGGATCTGCTCTGCTGAAAGATGCCTCTGTCAGCCGCTGGGAACCCATCTTTGACCAGATCGCTCAGTGCTGCACAGCAGATAACCGTCTGATCGTCGCGCTGGATGAATTTCAATATCTTGGAAAGGCAAACCCTGCTTTTCCTTCCATTCTTATGCGTATCTGGGATCAACAGTTAAAGAAAAAAAATATCATGCTCATTCTTTCAGGCTCTCTGATCCATATGATGACGGAACAGGTTCTCAGCTATTCCAGTCCTTTATACGGCAGACGGACCGCTCAGATGCGGATCGGACAAATTTCGTTCAATTATTATAAGGAGTTTACGCCTGAATTGTCCTGGGCAGATCAGCTTCTCCACTATGCGGTCACGGGCGGCGTTCCAAAATACATCGAACTTTTTCAGGACAAAAAAGATATTTATACTGCCATACGGGACAATATCATGTCCCGCAATGCTTTCCTTTACGCGGAGCCGGAATTTCTTCTTCAAAAAGAGGTCTCCGAAATCGGCAGTTATTTTTCCATACTCAAGACAATCGCGGCCGGGAATCACAAACTCGGAAAAATCGCGGCAGTTTTAAACATCAAACAGACAAGCCTGTCAAAGTATCTGCGCATTCTGTCTGATCTTGATATCATAAAATGTGAGGTTCCTGTCACGGAAGAAAATCCTGAGAAAAGTAAAAAAGGTCTTTACTTTATCAAGGATCATTTTATCAAATTCTGGTTTCAGTTTATCTATCCTTACCAGGGACTTCTGGAGGCAGACCAGGATGATTATGTCATGCGGAAAATACAGTCCGTTTTTATTGAAAATCATGTCTCCTACGTATATGAAGACATCTGCAGGGAAAAAATGTGGGATCTTCTGTCCATGGGATGCCAGTTTAACCGTGTGGGACGCTGGTGGGGAGATTCCGATGTTGAGATCGATATTGTCGCATATGATTCCTTCGGAAATGATATCTATTTTGGAGAATGCAAGTATTCCAGAAATCCCAAGGGAATCGATGTCCTGTATTCCCTTATGGAAAAATCACGGCATGTGAATTGGAACAGAACCTCCCGCAGAAACCACTATGTACTTTTCAGCAAATCAGGCTATACAGAGGAACTGAAAAACTATGCGGCGGCAGAAGATGTCATGCTTTTTTTACCTCCGCAGTCTGATTCCGCGGATTGCCAAACAGATTCCTGTCTGTTATACTGAGGAAAATTTTTACACCGGGCAGGTTCAAACCGGGACAGAAATGGAGATGACATTATGAAACCTGTGATTGGAATTGTACCACTTGTTGACATCGAAAAGGAAAGCTACTGGATGCTTCCGGGCTACATGGAAGGCATCGAGCAGGCCGGCGGCCTGCCGCTGATGCTGCCTCTCACGGACGACGCCGCAGATCTGGATCAGATTCTCGCGATGTGCAGCGGCTTTTTGTTTACCGGAGGGCATGACGTCTCGCCGGAACTTTACGGCGAGGAAAAACTGCCGCAG
>CANRGB010000148.1 GCA_947630005.1 uncultured Lachnospiraceae bacterium | reverse complement strand
ATTACATCAGGCAGGACGATGGAATTGTTAAATTTGAAAAAGAGGAGAACGCAGGTGATTCTTGGGCAGATGATAAAAGATGGACTTATTTGTAAAATGGGGGCAGGCAGAAGCACCTGTTATACTTTTGATGAACCATTGGTTAAAAAATAGAATTAAGAATATCTGCGGAAGCTTGCTGTCCGGCAGATGCAGATCTTGGAGGCTCTGGACATTGGTAATCTGCCACAATTGGCGGACAGAACGATAAAGTGAAAGTGTTATAAAGCACCTTCGTTTACAGACGGCGGATTAAGTGGCGGAATACATGGAATAAAAACAAGGGATTTCCGGGAATCAGAATTGTAATGCGGACAGTTCTGGTTCCAGGCCTTTTTATTCTCAAAATCATGCTTAATACCTATGATAAATCATTCTGCATAGATATTTGCTATTTTTATAAAGGGGAGCTATAATAAGGACACTAGGAAGTTCCCGGAGGTTTTTGCATGAGAACGGTTTTGATATGGATAACAGCGATTCTGATAATCACCGGATTAACGGGATGTGGAAACAGCGATACCAGCGCAGGTGGAAACAGCGATGTCAGCGCGAGTGAAAATAACAATACACAGGAGGTATACATATCAGCTGGAGATAATCGCTCTGGTCGTGGTGAAGGATGATCCTGATGAAACCTGCACATGGCCGTGCGTTGTGTACAGTCAGGGGTCCGCTTTTCATGAGGAATGGCTTTGCAGTCATCTGATTTGTCATATCCGTTTCAGAAGACCTTGCGTCAGACCCTGCGGAGGATCAGTCCAACTTGAGGAAGGTTCAAGTAAATGATAAGAAGCATTCATGCGGCAGGAAAGTTCATGGAACTTTCAAAATGCCTTTTGAGCATGGATGGGATATAAAAACAAAGCATTTGATATGAAATAACTGGCTGAGTATAATGTAAGTGCAGATATACAGCGCGGGATGCGTGGATCTGCACTTACATTTTTTGGAAGACCGGAATATGTATCCGGTATCAGATTCACTGGAAAGAGCCGGTCTGAGTGATGCGGATTTCCGGAAACACGGGAAGAGTTAAAAAATCTGTGAAAGGCGCGAAAGAAATAAAATGAGTTCAGTTCTGGAGAAAATAATCGAACCTAAAAAACAGTTTGCCGGTGGGATCCGCCCGTTTGACAACGCATCTCTGTGGGCGATGATCATTCCGCTGCTGATCGAACAGCTTCTGCAGGCGGTGGTGGGCCTTGCGGACACGCTGATGGTCAGCTATGCCGGAGAAGCGACAGTCTCCGGTGTGTCGCTGGACACCATGATCTACACGATCTTTATCTATCTGTTTACAGCTGTGGCTACCGGGGGAGCGGTTGTTGTCTCGCAGTATCTTGGCAGTGCGGACCGGGAAAACTCCGACCTTGCGGCCTCGCAGATCTTTCATATCAATACGGCGCTTTCGGTAGTCTGCATGATTGTGATGCTCCTGCTGGGAGACGCAGTCCTTTCGGGGCTGTATGGCAGCGTGGAGCCGGCAGTTATGGATGCCTGCAGGATTTATCTGCGCATCGTGACCTTGTCCTTTCCGGCAAACGCCGTCTATAACGCGGGCGCGTCGCTTTACCGCAGCATGGGAAAGACCCGGACGACGATGTTTGTATCCATTGCCATGAACCTGATCAATGTGGCGGGCAATGCGATAGGGGTTTTCGTCCTCCGCGCGGGGGCTGCAGGCGTGGCATGGCCCACAACGGTTTCCTGGTATTTTGCGGCATTTGTCATGACAGCGCTTTGCCTGCGTGAGAGCAATGATGTATGTCTTCGCCCGAAGAAAGCGGTGTCTTTCCACAAAACAATGACTCTGCGGATCTTGAAAATTGCGGTGCCGGGAGGCATTGAAAACGGATTGTTCCAGCTGGCGAAGGTAGCGCTTGGCTCTTTGATTGCCGCCCTTGGCACGGCGCAGATTGCCGCAAACGGGATCGGGCAGACGATCTGGAGTTTTGCCGCTCTGGTGAGCGTGGCTCTCTCCCCGGTGTATATCACGGTGGCGGGGCAGTGCATGGGCGCGGGAGATGCCGATGCCGCAGATTATTATATGCGTAAGCTTACCCGCCTTACGGTTCTGCTTGCGGTGCTGTGGAACGCGGCGGTTCTGATTCTTCTGCCTGCTATCCTGCCGCTCTATGATATTACCGCGGAGACAAAGCGGCTGGTATTTATTATCGTCCTGATTCACAATATTTTTGCCGGCGTTGTCCAGCCTTTCTCCATGCCTCTGGCGGCGGGACTGCGGGCAGCGGGAGATGTGAAATTCGCCATGTACTCGGCCATTTTCTGTACGGTGGTGCTGCGGACGGCGCTGTCCTTTGTGCTGGCCCTGTGGCTGCACATGGGAGTCGTCGGCATTGCGCTGGCGATGGGGATCGACTGGACGGTAAAGGCGGCGCTGGATCTGATCCGATACCGGGGAGGCAGATGGCGCAGTATGAAAGTTATATAAAACTCAAAAATGGAATAAACATGAAGAAGGAAGATGCCTGACTTTAAAGGTCAGACACCTTCCTTTTTTGCTGTGAAAGTCCAGTCTCATAGCAGAGGCGGACGGGCTGTTTACAGACCGGACGAACTCTGCTTCCGGTCTGACGGAAAACTCATTTGTTTCAGCAAATTCCGGGAGCGGTCAGGAAAATGAAATAAAGTGACCATTTTTGCGACTTGGGGGGGGGTATAATTATATTAATTAAAAAATAATGAGTGGGCGATTAAAAATAAAAGGAAAAAAGAAAATGGGAAAACAGACCTTTATTGTCGAGGTCATTGATCATCAGAAAAGTACCTGGCAGGGTCAGATCTACTGGCTCCAGGGAAATAAAAAGATATCATTCCGGAGCGTAATGGAAATGCTTCACCTTATGGATTCTGTAGTCTCTGATGAAGGAGATGACTGGCGGCAGGAAAACGATAATATGGAAGAGATGTAAAAGAGAGGACAGGAAAAGTGCTGAACGCAACAATATTTGGGACCTTTTCTTTGTCAGATGGGGCGGCTGTCCTCAGAGAAGAGGATATCAGAGCGGATAAACTGGTGCAGCTGCTGGTTTATCTGATCAGTTACAGGGACAAGGTAATCACAAGAAAAAGACTGAGTGAACTGTTCTGCTCCGAAAATTCAAAAAATCCGGAAAACGCGCTGAAAAATCTGATCTACCGTCTCAGAAACAAGCTGAAAACGCTGGGCCCGAAAGAATATATATGTACGCTGCCGGGAGGGTATCAGTGGAACCCGGAGATCCCGATTGAGACAGATTATGAGAAGTTTAAAAAGCTCGACAGCGAGATAAAGAAACAGACGGATGATCCGCACAGAGAACTGCTTTGTCGGGAAGTGCTGGCCTGCTATCAGGGAGATATTTCAATCAAACTGGCTTCAGAGACATGGATTCAGAATCAGGCAGTAGATTATCAGACGATTTACATGCGGTCAGCAAAAATGCTGTGTGATATATATGAGCGGGAAACAGGATGGGAAGAGCTGGAAAGCCTCTGCCGGGAGGTTGTGGAATATGAACCGCTGGACGCGGACATACAGAGCTGGCTCGTCATGAGCCTGCAGAAACAGCAGAAATACGACCAGGCGATGTTTCAGTATGAAAACGCAAAGAAGCAGTTTTATGAAAACCTGGGGATAAGGGTGCCGGAGAAACTGCAGAACACATTCCAGAAAGTGGTAACGGACGGAAGAATACAGCTGAACGGCATTGAAAGTATCATGGAAGAGGCAGAAGAGAAGATGAAGCCGCAGGGCGTGTTCTTCTGCGATTATCAGATTTTCCGCCAGATCTACCGCCTGGAGGTGAGACGGGTCGGGAGGATGGGAATATCCGAGTATATTCTCCTTCTGTCGGTCCGGCGTGTCGGAAGTCTCTGGTCCGGCGTGGCGCTGGACGGCGGACTGGTTGAGGCGGTCGCGCTCCTGGAGAAGATCGTAAAAGAAACGCTGCGGGTCGGGGATGTGGCGTCCAGAAATGGTCCGACCCAGTATGTGATACTGCTGTCGGCGTGTTCCTACGAGGCAGGGGTATCTGTAATGAAGAGGATTCAAAAGAAATTTCTGAGAAAGATAAAGAACCGGAAGATAGAACTGGAGTATGAACTGGAGGAACTTTCTGCCAGGTGGAAAGAGTAGGAGGCGAGGTAAAAATGAGCAGTGCGGCGGTTTTTCCCATGAATATGGTAAGACTCTGCATCGACAGGTACGAAAATGACCTGTGCGGGAGGGCGTATAACAAAATGCTGCTCGTGCCGCTTTCGTTTGTGGAGTACAGCGGAATGCTGCTGAAGATGGACGACCTGTTCGATATGGTTGGATATCCGCAGGCATTTCAGGCAAGAAGGACCTTCCGCGGTTCGAAAAAGCTGTGTGGAAGCATTCACATGCCGGAACGGATGATGGAAGATGAGAAAATGGACAGACAGAGAGGAAGCCGGCGGACTTTCGACATCATTGTACAGAGCCGGAGGCAGAGCAGCTGGCAGGGACTTCTGATGGATCCGGACAGGACTTCCGTGAGGAGATTCCGCAGCGAGATGGAGCTTCTGGAGTGCATCCGCCAGGAACTGTGCGAGGATTTTTGACGAAGCAGGAGATCTGCCGGAGCGGGAGGTTTTTATGACAAACAGAGAATTAAAGAAACTGACCAGAGCGGAGCTTCTGGAGATGCTCCTGGTTCAGAGCAGAGAAAAACAGCATCTTGTGGAGGAACTCCAGGAAGTGAAACAGAACCTTGAAAAGAAAGAAATTATGATCGCGGAAACCGGGTCGATCGCGGAAGCGTCGCTGCGGCTCAACCGGGTGTTTGAGGCGGCGCAGAAGGCGGCGGACCAGTACCTGGAGAACGTAAAGCGCATGGCAGAGGAAACAGGCAGAATAAAAGAACAGGGACAGGCTTTGGAAGCAGACGTACAGGAACAGAAGCCGGAGGCGGAAGCGGAAAGTCAGGGGCTGGATGTATGAGCAGAAAAAAGAAGATGAGGAAAAAGCCCATTGTAATCCCGGAGATCGAAGAGATCGAGCGGGAGCTGAAACGGGAACGGTACAAAAAAAGGTACCGGAGCACGCTGCGCAGTACGGTCTGGTCGCTGGTCATCGTGGCGGCGGTGGCAATCCTGGTGGCGACACTGTGGATGCCAGTACTGCAGATATACGGTACCTCAATGTCGCCGACAATTGTGGACGGGGACATCCTGGTATCCGTAAAAAGAAGCGAGTTCAGTCCAGGGGATATCATCGCCTTTTACTATAACAACAAAATCCTGGTAAAGCGTGTGATCGCCGGTCCGGGTGACTGGGTGAACATCGACGAAGAAGGGAACGTGTCGGTCAACGGGGAGCCGCTGGAGGAGCCGTACCTGGAGGAGAAGGCGCTGGGGGAATGCGACATCACGCTGCCATACCAGGTGCCAGAGTCGCGAATCTTCGTGATGGGGGACCACCGGAGCGTGTCGGTGGACTCGCGGAGCACGTCGATCGGGTGTGTGGCGGAAGAGCAGATCGTAGGGAAGCTGATGATGCGGTTGTGGCCGCTCGGTCGGATCGGGACGCCGCAGTAGGCGTCCTTAAAAAGAGTCAGAAAGGAACCGGCCGCGGGGGACGCAGCCGGCGAATAAATAAAACAGGGGATCCCGGGAAAAGAGAACCTCGGAAGTGGAAGGAGGAGAAGCAGTGGAGAACATATTCACACGGGCGGCAAGGGTTATAAAGGAACACCGTCTCACCAGACGCTGGAAGAGAGTGATCAGCGTGCTGGCGGCGGCGGTGGTATTCTGCACGACGTACGCGCTGATCCTGCCTGCCATGACGGCGGAGCGTCAGCCGATCTGCGGGATGGAGGCGCACACGCATACAGAGGAATGTTTTGAGAATGGGATACAGGTGTGCGGGAAGGAAGAACACGTGCACACGGAGGAATGCTACCCGAAGAGCCGGGGACTTACGGTGGGTGTGATCGTGGGAGGCCAGAGCGG
>CANRGB010000147.1 GCA_947630005.1 uncultured Lachnospiraceae bacterium | reverse complement strand
TTCGTCATCACGGAGTTCAATCCGAGAAGACGCCGCATCATCGGCGACCGCAAACAGCTTCTGGTTGCAAGAAAACTCGAGATGCAGAAAGCACTTTTCGAGCGCATCAACGTTGGCGATGTGGTGGAAGGTGTTGTTAAAAATGTGACAGATTTCGGTGCGTTCGTAGACCTCGGCGGAGCAGACGGACTGCTTCATATCTCCGAGATGTCTTGGGGTCATGTGGACAATCCGCGCAAGATCTTCAAGGTTGGCGATAAGCTGACGGTTCTGATCAAGGATATCAGCGGAGACAAGATCGCCCTCAGCCTGAAGTTTGAGGATCAGAATCCGTGGCTGACCGCTGCAGACAAGTACGCGGCAGGCAATATTGTCACCGGACGCGTAGCCAGAATGACGGATTTCGGCGCTTTCGTAGAACTTGAGCCGGGTGTGGACGCACTGCTTCATGTTTCTCAGATTTCGCGTGTCCATGTTGACAAACCGTCAGACGTTCTGAGCATCAACCAGATGATCGAGGCGAAGGTCGTCGATTTCAACGAGGCGGATAAGAAGATCAGCCTGAGCATGAAAGCGATTGAACAGCAGCAGCCGGCGCCGGCCGACGCTGAGTAAGCGTTTAACGAAACGCGCGGAGTTTTCTTCTGCCGTAACGTCTGACGAAGTGTGCGGGGTTTCCTCCGTCATAACGTCCGGCGAAGCGCACGGAGTACTCCCGCCATAACGTCTAATAAAAAATGCGGGGATTCCTCCGCTTCCGCAGCCGGAGAGAGGAATTGCCGCAGTGCAGATACAATGATTCCAGACAAATTCGAAGCGAATGTTTCGCGCGGCTGTCATGTCGAAAAAGATCCCTGTTTCACAGAGCAGATGTCCTGTTGAAACAGGGATTTTCTTTGCACAGGCCCGCATAAGGAAATCAGCTGCTGGCGCAGCATGCGGGCCGCGCAGGCGAGCAGGAGGAAAAGCCGCCTCCTACTCGATCAGACCATGTAAGGAAAACAGATGCCGGCGCGGCACATGGACCGAGCGGAGGGCAGGAGGGAAAAACGCCTGAGACCGCGTTCATAGAAACAGCTTCAGCACGGCTTTTGCATAGTCGGCGAGCAGTTCAGGCTGATTTTCGTAATTTTCCCTGTACTCAAAATACCGTTCTCCGGAGCGGTAATACGGTACAAATGCCGGTGTGACAAGCTCGGACGGCTGAGGCAGAAACACGCCGGTTTTGCGCACGCAGCAGTTGGAGGGCTTTGCCGGCGTGCGGTGCTTCCGGTCCACAAAGGCGGCTACGCTTCGGTGGATCGCCTGTCTTTCCAGGGGAAGATAGTAATAGTCCCGGTAATTCGGGAAAAAATAAAGAAGTTCTCCCCGGAAGACGGGAATCTCCAGCGAGGCGGATGAAAAGTCGGTGTTCAGAACATAGAACCTGGTCTGCGGATTCCAATCCGCGTCATTTGGTCCGGAGCCGGATGAGGAATCCGACGCGGGAAGATTTTTCCGGGAGGTGTTCTGTCGGCTGGCGGCCGCCTTTTTCCGGAGAGGATACGCGGCCTGTATATTCTGCGGCAGCGGGTATTCCAGGCGGAGGGTAAGCGCCGCGGAATCATCGCGAAGGCGGCAGGATTTCACGGTAAATTTCCCGTTAAGGAGAGACTGATAAGCGCACAGATCGGATAAGGAGATCAGGCCGGAGAGATCTTCCTGGTTATGGAGGAGAAGCATGTCCGCCAGCACGGGATTTCTTTTGTCCGCGTACTGATGCCAGATCGGGATCAGCGCTTTTCCGCTGAGCGGGTCGGTGCGCTTTTCTCCCAGGAAAGTCTGAAGCGTCCGCTGATCCATGCGCGCGAGTCCGAGCAGAGGCTTGAGCGGGCGGAAGAGGCGGTACAGATCCAGAGATTTCTTCTTCGGTATGGGGTTTTCCATATGGAACTGTCCCAGCTTTTCCTCAAGGTAAGGAAGATCGAAAGTGTCGCCGTTGAAGTGGATCAGCGTGTCGTAAGGCTCCAGAAAACGCAGGAATTCCGAGAGAATCCTGGGTTCTTCCTCCCTGCTTTCTGCCAGCCACTGCGTGAGGAGCCAGTTCCGGCCGTCCCGGTTTCTTGTGACAGCGCCGATCAGGCAGAGCGTCGTCGCGGCGGGAGAGAGGCCGGTGGTTTCAATATCGAGAAAAAGACCTGTTTCGGGCGTATATCCGGGCAGCTGCCCGAATGTGCCGGAACAGGACAGCTGCTTTTCAATCTTGATCATGTCAGTCCTCCTTGCTCCCGGGGACGTCCGGAACCGCCTGATTTAACGATACCGAGAGCAGACGCGGCAGGAAAACGGCCGCCTGCGGACAGGCAGACGGAAATGATCCGGCTGAAAACGGATCTCCGTGCGGGAACCAGACCAGTATAACGTATCCTGAGAAAGAATGCCAGTGTGTTTTGCGGATGAATGCCCGGAAATCCCGGGAACTGCGGGATGCGCCGCGGCAGATACAATTTTGCGGAAAGGAAAAATGGAGATGGATAAAACGGAAGAGACCGCGCTGCGGAAACGATATCAGGCAACCGAACTGTGCCGCCGCGTGATGGAGGAACACGTAAAAGAAGGAGCGTTCTGCATCGACGCGACGATGGGGAACGGGCACGATACACTGTATCTGTGCAGGCTTGCCGGGGAAAGAGGACGTGTGCTTGCCTTCGACATACAGGAGGAGGCGCTTGCGCGGACAAGGGAACGGCTGGAAAAGAACCTGCCGTACCGCAATTATGAGCTGATCCTGGATTCTCACAGCCATATGGAGCGCTATGCCGGGGCCGGCAGCGCGGACTGCATCGTTTTCAATCTCGGATATCTGCCCGCCGGAGACCACGGCATTGCCACAAAACCCGGGACTACGATAAAGGCTCTTGAGCAGGCGCTTCTGTTGCTGCGGCCGGGCGGAGTACTCAGCCTTTGCATCTACAGCGGCGGAGACAGCGGATTTGAGGAGCGGGACGCGGTTCTCGCCTGGCTGAGAAGCCTGGATGCCGGGAGCTGTCTCGCGCTTGTGACAGAATATTACAACAGGCCGAATGACCCGCCGATTCCGGCGCTGGTGATCCGGCTGTGCTGAATTTGCGGAGCTTTTCGGCTTCTTCTGCGGGATGCTTTGAATTTCGTCCGCATTGGATTTTTCCGCAGGGAGTTCTTTCGGATTTCGTTCGTTTCCGGTTTCTTCTGTGGGATGTTTTGGTTTTCGTCCGTTTTGGATTCTTCTTCAGGGGGGCGGGTTTCATTTGCCTGCGTTTTTTGCAGCGCTCTCCGGGATCAGTCCGGTTTTGAATTTTTCTGCGGAAGTTTCCCGACCGCGGCGATATAGACCGTGCATTCGTACGTTTTCTCGGCGGACGGTCCGGGCATAAAGCCGAGAAGCTCGTCGATCCGGTCCTGATCATAGGCTCCGACCGCGCAGCAGCCGCAGCCGGCGGCTGTTCCGGCGAGATAGAGATTCTCGCAGGCGTGGCCGGCGTCCAGAAGGATATATTTGGAGGATTTCAGGCCGTACCTCCACTCGGTGCGGTATGGGAGGGCGCTCAGGACGAAGACGACGGGGGCCGAGGCGGCGAAGGACTGTCCGCACAGAGCCTCGGTCAGCTCTTCCCCGTAATCGCTGCGGTTCTCCCAGACCTCGAGCTGATGCTTCTCCGGGAGATAGTGATAGATTCCCCGGTCCAGCCCCTCCACGTTGTTCAGGAACAGGTAGGTTTCAAGCGGATGACGGGAGCCTGCCGAGGGGACGTTGCGGAAGGTGACCGGGTTGGATGCGCGGCCTGCCGTCCGGCGGATTCCCTGCGCGCTCCATAGAAGAAATGAGAGCTCGAGGAGCGAGACGGGTTCCGGACTGTATTTGCGGCAGCTCTCGCGCTGCGCGAATACGGCGCGGATGTCGGTCATAAGATTCAGAGATTCAAAATCGGCCGGGAGCACGATCGTTCCCCATCCCTGCTTTTTCTTTACCGGAGGCAGAGGGGATAAGTTCTGTTCCTGGTCGGTCTGTTCCGCGCCTACGTCGGACAGGTTGTAGCCCATCAGAAATTGTCTGTTTTTCATAATCTGGTATCTGGTTTTGTCGTTCATAGCCGAATTCCTTTCTTGAATATTAATTAATTGGCAGATTTCCCGAAATTGTGTTATGATAAGATTATAAACGCGCAGAAAGAATATGACAATCGAAAATGAAAGGAGGTGCGGTTATAATTTTCCTGCTTTCTGCCGCAGGAAGAATTATAGCGAATATCATGAATGATTTAAGCAGATTTCATGAGGCTCAGAAGAATGATTACGCGTCGGCCCTGGCGGAGATCCGCGCGGGGAAAAAGAGAAGCCACTGGATCTGGTATATTTTTCCGCAGATTACCGGACTGGGAGACAGCCCGCCAAGCAGGCATTACGCGATTAAAAGTCTGGAGGAGGCGGCCGACTATCTGCGGGACCCTGTTCTCGGCGGTCATCTGATCGAGATTTCGGAAGCGCTGCTGGCGCTTGATTCCTGCAATCCGCTGGAGGTTATGGGACCGCCGGATGATCTGAAGCTGCGGTCCTGTATGACATTGTTCCGGGAGGCGGATCCGTCCTGCGAAGTGTTTCAGAAAGTGCTGGATAAATTTTATCACGGAGAACCGGACACAAAGACGCTGAAGATCCTTGCGGAAGCTGTCTGCTGACGCGAATCCGGATTCCGTGCCCGGCCCGCGGGCGGGTTTTGCACACATAGGAGGATAGAGCGATGAAAAAACGATATCTTGTACTGGCAATTCTTGTGTCCGCGGCAGTTTTGACGGCAGTCTGGTATATGAGCGGCACGTATGCCAGTGAAGTGAATATGGATGATTATCTGAAACAGGCCGGAACGGTCGCAGTATCGGAGATTGAGGACGGGCTGTTCCTGGACGGACAGGGCACCGACACGGCGGTGATCTTTTATCCGGGGGCGAAGGTGGAATATACTTCCTACCTTCCTCTGTTTTACCGGCTGGCGGAGCGGGGGATCGACTGCTTCCTGATCCGGATGCCGTTTGACATGGCGTTTTTCAGCATCGAAAGGGCGGACGGGATCCGGAAAAACTATGAGTATGAAAACTGGTATATGGCGGGACATTCGCTCGGCGGGGCGATGGCGGCGGTCTATGCCTCGGAGCATCTGAAAGATCTTGACGGGCTGATTCTTCTGGCGGCTTATCCGACAGAGAAGCTGAACGGCGGGGATTTCGCCGTTTTGTCGCTGTACGGAAGCGAGGATCACATTCTCAGCTACGGAAAGCTGGAAAACAGCCATGTCTACATGCCGGAAGCGTTCACCGAGATCTGCATAGAGGGCGGCAACCACGCCTGGTTCGGCAATTATGGGGAACAGAAAGGCGACGGCACGGCTGAAATCAGCCGTGAAGAACAGCAGGAGCGGACGGCAGAGGAAATCCTGAAATTTGTGGGGCCGGCGTCCTGAATCCGAAAGCCCGGGCGCGGCCAGAGCCGGTGATCCTGAGCCGATGAATGACTATTTTATCATGTTTGCTGAAAAAATATAACAAGATTTCGATATCTGAACAAAAAACTTGCGGTTTTCCTTATACGATGATAGAATATTTATGTCAATATTGTATAAGGAGGAGACTGATAATGGCAAAAAAGTTATCACGCCGTGACTTTCTGAAGGGCACGGCGGCAGGAGCCCTTGGATTTGCGGCGGCAGGCATGCTCGGAGGCATCTCTCTGGCAGCTGAGGGCGAGACGGCGGCGGCAGGTACTTATATTCCGGGTACATACACAGCGACCGCCAAGGGCATCAACGGCGACGTATCCGTAACCATGACGTTTGACGCAGAGTCCATCACGGACGTTGTACTCGACGTGTCAGGCGAGACTCCGTCAATCGGAGGAGCAGCGGGAGATCAGCTTCGTGAGGCCCTGATGGCAGCGCAGAGCGCGGAGATCGACGGCGTTGCAGGCGCGACGATCACTTCCGAGGCAGTCAAGAAGGCGGCAGGCAAGTGTATCGCGATGGCAAAGGGCGAGTCTGTGG
>CANRGB010000146.1 GCA_947630005.1 uncultured Lachnospiraceae bacterium | reverse complement strand
GCTCCGGTGCCGTAGCCCATCATGACATAATCCGCGATGTAGATCGGGATCTCCTTGCCGGTCAGCGGATGCGCGGCGGAAAGTCCCTGAACGCGGACACCCGTCTTTTCCTTGACAAGCTGCGTGCGCTCGAACTCTGTCTTCTTCGCGCACTCCTCGCGGTACGCCTCGATCTCATCCATATTTGTGATCTCAGACGCGTATTTGTCGATCAGCGGATGCTCCGGCGCGAACACCATGAACGTGATGCCGAACAGCGTATCCGGTCTGGTCGTGTAGATCCTGAAGCTCTCGTCCTTGCCGTAAAGCTTAAAGTCCACAAACGCGCCGGTCGACTTGCCGATCCAGTTCACCTGCTGCTGGCGGATGTTCGGGAGATAGTCCACCGTGTCGAGACCTTCCAGAAGCTTGTCGGCATATTTCGTGATCCGCAGATACCAGACGTCCTTGGATTTCTGGATGATATCGCTGTGGCAGATATCGCACTTGCCGCCCTGGCTGTCCTCATTCGAGAGAACTACCTTGCAGGACGGGCAGTAATTCACGAGCGCCGTATCGCGGAACACAAGACCCGCGTCAAACATTTTCAGGAAGATCCACTGCGTCCATTTATAGTAATCTTCCTCCGTCGTATCGATCACGCGGTCCCAGTCGAATGAGAATCCGACTCTCTTGAGCTGATCCGTAAACTTGACGATATTCTCGTCCGTGATCTTTCTCGGATGCTGTCCCGTCTTGATCGCGTAGTTCTCGGTCGGAAGCCCGAACGCGTCAAAACCGATCGGGAACAGTACGTTATAGCCCTCCATCCGGCGCTTTCTGGAGATCACCTCAAGGCTGGAGTACGCCTTGATATGTCCGACGTGCATGCCCGCGCCGCTCGGATACGGGAACTCCACCAGTCCGTAAAACTTCGGTTTCTGATCCATGTCCACCGCATGGAAGATGCCTGCCTCATCCCATTTTTTCTGCCACTTCGGCTCGATTTTTTTAAATTCATGTCTCATAGCTTTTATATCACTCTCTTCCTGATTAGTCTGCTGTAAAAACCGGCGCTCCCGCGCCATGCTGCCTATTTTCCCGGGCGTCCCGCGCCGATCAGCCTCATCACTTCCCGGACGCTGCCGACGCCGATGATGCGGATCCCTTCCACCCGTTCCGCCGCCCGCCGGCAGACTTCGGGCAGAACGACCGTCGAAAATCCCAGTTTTTCGGCTTCCCGGACACGCTGCTCAGGCATGCTGACCGCGCGCACCTCGCCGCTCAGTCCCACTTCTCCGAAAAAGATCATCTTCTCATCCACGGGGCAGTCTCTGTAGCTGGATATCACCGCCGCCACGATCCCAAGGTCGACCGCCGGCTCGTTCATCCGGATTCCGCCCGCCAGATTGATGTACGCGTCGCACGCGGACAGCTGAAGTCCCGCGCGCTTCTCGAGCACCGCCAGAAGAAGATTGATGCGGTTCAGATCCGTCCCCGCGGCCGTCCTGCGCGGAAAAGCCAGATTGCTGCGGCAGACGAGCGCCTGCACCTCGACGAGGATCGGCCGCGTCCCCTCTATCGAGCAGGCGACGACCGAACCCGACGCGTTCTTCGGCTTGCCGTTCAGCATATATTCCGAGGGGTTTCTCACCTCCGCCAGCCCGTCGCCGCGCATCTCGAAAACGCCGATCTCGTTCGTGGAGCCGAACCGGTTCTTGACGCTCCGCAGCACGCGGTAGGCGGCGTCGCGCTCCCCTTCAAAATACAGTACGGTATCCACCATGTGCTCCAGCACGCGCGGTCCGGCCACTACGCCCTCTTTCGTCACATGTCCGACAATAAAGACCGGGATATTATTCCCTTTCGCGATCTGAAGCAGCGCTCCCGTCGTCTCCCGCACCTGGGAAACGCTTCCGGGGGCCGCCGACAGATTCTCGCTGTACATCGTCTGTATGGAATCGATGACGACCGCTTCCGGCATGAGACGGAGGATTACCTCCCGTATATCTTCCATATTTGTCTCGCAGAGCAGATGCAGCGATTCCGAAAACGAACCCATCCGCTCTGCCCGCATCCGGATCTGCTGCAGAGATTCCTCCCCGGAAATGTACAGGACCTTCCGCCCGGCCGCCGTCAGATTGCGGCATACCTGCAGAAGCAGCGTGGATTTGCCGATCCCCGGATCCCCGCCGGTCAGGATGAGGGAACCCTGTACAATGCCCCCTCCGAGCACCCGGTCCAGTTCCCCGATCCCCGTAGAGATCCTTTCGGTCTCGCCCGGCCTGACCTCCGTGAGCCGGACCGGTTTCGCCCGCTCCCTCGCGGGACGGACAGAAGCCGTGCCGCCGCGCGGGACGGCGGCAGGCTCCTCCGCAAACGTATTCCATTCATGGCATGCCGGGCACTGGCCCATCCATTTGCCCGACTCAAATCCGCAGTTCTGGCAGAAGTATCTGCTTTTCGCTTTTGCCATTTACAGTTTCACTACCTTCACGGGAATGCTTCCCGCGGCGCCCGTCTCCACACTGAGAAACAGCTTGCCGCCCATCTTCGCGTTCATTTTCCCGATGTTGACGTCGTTGATATAGATCTTGTATTCAGCACCTTCCTCAAGTCCGATGATCACCTGCGCGTCCTTCGGGCCTTCCACCTCAAAGGAGACGCCGTTCTCCGTGGCTCTGAAAGAATGAACCGCCGTGCCGGGAACAGATTCGTAGACAAACATGCCGTTGCGCTCCAGCTTCGTGATATCCGCGTAAGTTTTTACCTTATACAGATCGCCCTGGTACTCGTAGTCGGAACGTTTTGTCTTCGCCCCGAGCTCATAATCCCCAAAGCTCAGTGTTCCGTCTGCTTCTGTCCGGATAAGTTCTTTGATTGCTGACATTTTCTTGTCCTCCTGATTTTAAATTATCATTTGCCGGTAAACTTTCATGCCCGCGCTGCGGACACCGCCATGGATGAAAGCCCACAGATTGCTTTCCACATTTTAACATACTTCGATTTATAATACCAGACTTTTCTCTGCCAACCGCCGGATTTCCCGCGGAGCGAGGTTACGGCTTCACTTCTTCCCTGACCGCGGCAAATACAAATTTCCCCTTGTGAACGGACACCTGCACCGTATCGCCGGCTCTGACGCGTCCCGCCAGGATCTCCTCGGCGAGCATATCTTCCACCTGATTCTGAACCGCGCGACGAAGCGGTCTGGCCCCGTATTTGTCGTCAAACCCGGCCTCGGCGATCTGCGACTTCACGGCGGGGCTCAGCTTCAGCGTGATATCCATCTGATCCCGGCATCTCTCCTGAAGCTCCGAAAGCAGCAGTCCGGCGATCTCGCGGATCTGCTCTTTCGTCAGCGAGTGGAAGACAATGATATCGTCGATCCGGTTCAGGAACTCCGGCTTGAAGATCCTGCGGACCTCCTCCATGACGCTCGCCTTCATCGTCTCATAATTCTGCTTCTCGTCCCTTCCCGCGCCGAATCCGAGATGCTTCGGCGTGATGATCGACTGCGCTCCCGCGTTTGAAGTCATGATCAGGATCGTATTCTTGAAGTCCACTTTCTTGCCGTGCCCGTCGGTGATGTGCCCCTCGTCAAGCACCTGCAGCAGAATATTAAAGACATCCGGATGCGCCTTTTCGATCTCGTCGAACAGGATCACGGAGTAAGGATTGCGCCGCACCTTTTCGCTGAGCTGGCCGCCTTCCTCGTAGCCCACATAGCCGGGCGGCGATCCCACCAGCCTGGACACGCTGTGCTTTTCCATGTATTCGGACATGTCGACTCGGATCATCGACTGCTCGTTCCCGAACACCGTGTCGGCGAGCGCCTTGGACAGTTCGGTCTTTCCGACGCCGGTCGGCCCGAGGAACAGGAAAGAACCGATCGGCCGGTTCGGGCTTTTCAGGCCGGAGCGGCTCCTGCGGATCGCGCGCGCGACCGCCTGGATCGCCTCCTCCTGTCCGATCACCCGCTTGTGAAGCAGCTTATCCAGCTTCAGCAGCTTTTTCCCCTCCTGCTCCGCGAGCTTCTGCACCGGGATCTTTGTCCAGACAGACACAACTGCCTCGATGTCTTCCACGCCGACTTCCAGCTTTCCGGCGCCGGAGCGTTTCCGGTTCCGCTTCTTCTGCTGTTCCAGTTCCTGCTCCAGAGCGTCTTTCTGCCGGTTATAATCCTGCGCCAGCTCAAAATTGCCGGAGCGGATCGCCTCTTCCCGGTCGTCCAGGATCTGACGATACTGATCCTCAAGATTTCTGACCGATTCCGGCAGGCGGTAGGAACCCAGCTGGAGCTTCGCGCAGGCCTCGTCCATCAGGTCGATCGCCTTGTCCGGCAGAAAACGGTCGTTGATATACCGCGCCGACAGCTTGACGGCTGCCTCGATCGCCGCGTCCGAGATCGTCACTTTGTGATGCTTTTCGTAGACCGGCCGGAGGCCTTCCAGAATCTTTTTTGTCTCCTCCTGTGTCGGCTCCTCCACATGGACCGGCTGGAACCTGCGCTCAAGAGCGGGATCCTTCTCGATGTATTTGCGGTACTCGTCCACGGTCGTGGCGCCGATCAGCTGTACTTCCCCGCGGGCAAGCGCCGGCTTCAGGATATTCGAGGCGTCGATCGCCCCTTCCGCCCCGCCCGCTCCGATGATCGTATGCAGCTCGTCGAGGAACAGCAGGATATTTCCGCTGTCCGTGACCTCGCGGATCACGCGCTTGATTCGCTCCTCAAATTCTCCGCGGTACTTGGAACCGGCCACCATGCCGGCCATATCGAGCGTGACGACCCTGCGGCCCAGCATCGGATCCGGAACCGCATCGTCCGCGATCCTCTGCGCGAGTCCCTCGACGATCGCGGTCTTTCCGACTCCGGCCTCCCCGATCAGGCAGGGATTGTTTTTCGTTCTCCGGCTCAGAATCTGGATGATCCGCTCGATCTCCTGCTCCCGGCCGACCGTCGGATCAAGCCTGCCAAGAAAGGCCGCCTCCGTCAGATCGCGGCTGTACTGGTCGAGCATCGGCGTGCTGCTCTGCCCGCCGTCTCCCGCGCGCGCGTTTCTGGCAAGTTCTTTGTATTTATCTTCCGTCACTCCCATAATATCCAGAATATTCATGTACATTTTCTGAATATTGATCCCCATCGTGTGGAGAAGCCTGGCGGCGACGCACTCCACATCCACAAGAATCGCGATCAGGATATGTTCTGTCCCCGCCTCCCTGCTGTCGAACATATACGCCTGCTCCACACTGTTTCGCAGGATCCGGGCCGCCCGCGGCGTCCAGTCTTCCTGACCTTTCGCCTTCTCCGGAAGAGGCGGAGCGATCAGCTGTTCGATCAGGCGGGCAAGCTTCGACTCGTCCACCTGATGCTCCCGCAGCACTACGCCCGCGGTGCCCTTCTGCTCCCGGAGCAGGCCAAGCAGCAGATGCTCCGAACCGACATAACTGTGCCCCCAGGTTCTGGCCGCCTGTTTCGCGAGCTTCTGCGCCTGCAAAGCGCTCTGTGTGAAATCATTCTGCATCTGAAAAATCCTCCTGTGTTTCGCAAAACCGCCTCCGGCAGAGACCGGATCTGCGGAAATGTCATTTATTTCTGACTTTCTTATTCCTGACTTTCTGTTCCCGGCCCTCCCCGGCCTCTGATCTTCTACTCCTGAAAATCTTTAAATATATCGTCAACCAGTTTGTGTACTTCCGCGCGTGAAATATTCTTGCAGCATCCTTTCGCCAGGATCACACTGAGCTGCTCCCTCATCTCGGCAAGCGCCTTCGCCTTGTCCACATCCAGGGAAATCACGGCGCCTTTACGTCTGTCGATCGTCACGAACCCTTCCTGGCGCAGAACGGCATAAGCCTTGTTTACCGTGTGCATGTTGATCCCGATGTCCTCCGCGAGCTGCCTGACAGAAGGCAGAACGTCGCCTTCCTGAATGACCGCCGTCGCGATTCCCAGAATAATCTGGTTGCGAAGCTGCATATAGATGGCTTCCCCGCTCTGAAAATCAATCTCTATCAGCATATATACCGCCTCCTCATTTGTTATATGAATAATATAACAGATATATCTGTCTGTCAAGCCTGACCCGCCGGAAACCGCCCGGAAAGGAAGCGCCTTCTCTGACATGACCGCCCAAAAAGGTGCGCCTTCTCCGGCATGACCGCCCGGAAGGAAGCCGGAAACCAATCGAGTAGGGCGGATTTTCTCCGCCCTCTCACACCACCAGTACATGCCGTTCGGCATACGGCGGTTCAACATAA
>CANRGB010000145.1 GCA_947630005.1 uncultured Lachnospiraceae bacterium | reverse complement strand
AGTCTTTGATCATGATTAATGCCGCTCAGAAGAGCGGCATTTTTAGCCACGGGTACCCACTATCCACCGTTTACGACCGGAGGGAACTAAAATTATTTTCTCTTTTTATGAAAGCGGCACGGCGGACCTGCCTAAGCAAGTCCGCCGTGCTTTTTCTGAATTAACTTATTGCAAATTCGAGGGGCTAACGTCCTGACCTTCCACGCGATAAGCGCCTGTCATACAACAGGGCCAGCGCTCCGACCATGATGAACACGCTGCCAAGCAGGTACAGCCAAAATGAACCGTTTCCGCCTGTTTCCGGAAGCTCGTACGCGTCAGGCGTATTTTTCCTGACAATAATGTTGTCGCCGACCGTGATGTAATGAACCTTCAGATTTTCATATGTCTCTCCGTCGTAAACCACAGTCACAGTTTCAGGATCACTTTCTCTTTTTTCTCCGAATACAACCACAGAAGGTTCTTTATCTGGCTGATAACCATTTGGCGCTACAGTTTCCACAAGAAGATAATATTCTAGTGTTTCTTCCGGTTTTGTCCCTGCATCCTCCGCTTCTCCCGGTTCCGGTTCTGTCTCTGTCTCTTTCGCTTCTCCGCTGCTTTCTTTCGCTCTTGGTCCTATCTTAGCACCGTCAGCAGCAGTCGGCTTAAGATTGTCATAGGACGTGAAGGAATACTCCTTACTTCCAATTGTAGCTTTAAAACTTTCTGTATCTCCTTCTCTGGCTATTGAATAAAGCGCAAATTCTGCGTCATCAATGTAATTGCCTGTCTCCGAATCCTGCTTGAACAAACGCATCATGACATCACCGGTAATAGATGCGTTAGTCCCATCAACTTTAAACTCAGCGTTGCTTGTATCAGTAATCGATAATACGTTGTCCATCTCGATCGTATTTTCCACCTTGACATCCGCATCTTTATTTGCGTTGACATCAGCACTGTACTCGATTCGCAGATGCTGCTCATCAGGCAAAATCAGTTTAAAAGCATGACCTTCTGCCTCCTGAAGCACATAGTAATCACTCTTCGAGTTTACATTTGCCTGATCATTGGTAGGCTTTAACTCAACTAACGATTCACTGCCATCGTCATTTTTTCCAATACGATAGACTTTAACTGAATCACTTCTGAGTATAAGTATTCCATCCATATGATCGGTTAAGGTATATCTTCCCGGATTAGGCGCCGGATCCGGTGCCGTGACCATGTCAACTCCTCCCGGATTAACCTCCACCGTATATTTTACAATATCAGCATTCTTTTCATCATGCTCATGTACGCCATTCTTTATTAGCGTACTTGGCGTAAAGTCCGCACTGGCATTGTCACCTTTTGGTTCACCACCGTAATAAACAAGCGCATCATTATTAAAATGCATTGCCTGACCAGTATTGTATTCATCCTTCACCCGCAGTTTATAGACGAATATATAGATTGCGTCTCTGGGACGTGCAGCGCCATCTCCATTATCATGAGCCATGTAATATTTAAGTGTATCATAGCTCTTATTATATGCATCAACATATATCTGTTTATCAAATGCTTCTGCCCGCACGGTAAGTTTTGTTTTTCCATCAGCCCCTTCTTCAATTTTAACATTTTCTTCAGTCTCTTCATTAATTCCATATTGTACTCTGAGGCGTCGCTCCGGACTGTATACATGCACCTGCATACTGCCCGGTACATACTCAAGCCGACTATCAAATGTATCTTCCAGCCAGAATTCCTTCGGATCAATTGTTGTAGATTCTTCAATCGGTTCACCTGTTTCCGGATCTGTCTTGAAGGCGTTGAACTCTACTCGATACTCAATCTCATTGCTGAAAGGCTCTTCTGGATCATTTTCGAGTACCTTTGCGTCCTTATTGACACCAAATTCCGGCCGATTAGTGAGATAGTTATGCTCTGCTCTGAATTTATTCTGCTCTTTTCTTCCATATGCCGTAACTTCATTTCTCAGTTCCCAGCCCTGATCCAGCACATCGCGAACTGTGAGATCCGTATCAGAATAAGTTCCCTTTGGATCTTCCAGGTAAAGCTTTGAGTCCGTCCTTATCTTATAAGTTATCTTCAGAGTACAAGGCTGCTCCAAAGTCCAATAACTATCACTTTTATCCAACGTACTGCCACCCAAATATCTGTTAAACCATATCCGGAATTCACGGATGCTCTTTTTTTCGGGATCCTCCCCATCGACAAGATAATCCACGCCTCCTCTTGCAATCACAAAGGAATTTTTACCAGGTCCGCCTTCTCCTTCCTCAAATTTAACTACTGTTTCATCTTCAAGAGTAGCCGTAATCTTGACATCCTCCGGATAATTGTCAACAAAATAACGAACCGTTCGCGACTCATTTTTTTCATCGTACAGCTTCGCACTAGGAAATTCAAGCTGATCCACGATATAAAAGCGCGATAAATTGTCACCAGTTGGTCCACCCGTCATAGCCGCCAATTCCTGCGCCGACGGTATGCTGAGATCCACAGTATATTCCATATATTGGCCGTCTTCACTCTCCACACCATTCTTGCTGATGGTTCCGGCACCGATACCGACATTGTCCTCCCCTTTAAATGTGTTTCCATTAACGTCCACAATCGCAGTGTTTCCGTATGTGCTATCAGAATTGGACGCATAATCCGTGCAATATTCAAGTTCCAATTTGTCACCCTTTTGCCATCCACGGACCATGTCATCATCCCCGGCAACCTGCCAGAATGGATTTTCTGTACCTTCAAGCTTAGCTGGCGGAATCGTATATTCAAATCCAATAATCTTTCCACCTTCTTCTATTAACTTAAGATTTGGATCATTCCGAGGTATCGTATAAGTCTTAATCTTATTACCAGCTGCATCTTTCCATTTGAGTACCAGCGAATCACCATCAATCCAATGTTCTCCGTTCAGCGTATCTTTCACAACCGCGCCGCGCACGTCAGTAGAACCGGATCCCACAACAATCTCCCAGTTAAGTTTCTTGCTCTCTTTATCATAAGAACCATTTTTTTCTGTACGTTTGTCCTGGAGAGGCTCTTTAACATGATCCTCCCTCTCAACTTGGGGCTGGCCTTCAACCGGAGACTGGCCAGTAAATTTGGCCGTATTTTCCGCCGTGAAAGAGAAATTGCCTTTATCTGCGCCACCTTCTATTGTATCAAAATCAACATCCGATTTATAAGTCACGATAACTTTCTGCTTTTTAGAAAGAGATTCGGGCAAGTCCTTTACTTCCCATCCACCGTCAGGAGTCTTTTCCAAAGTTGGTTTGGGATGAAGCGTATCAGTAATATCCTTGCCGTCTTCATCCAGCACATGCACCTCACCGGATCCATCTCTGTACGACAATCCCTTTCCCATCGTATCCGTAATCTGGGGATTCATCACCGCACCCTTGGTGATCTCCAGCTCTACCTTATAATCAATATAAGGGCCCTCCGGATCCGCTGGGTGATAGTCTCCTTTCGTCTTTTTCAAAGTAGCATCTGGAACAAGATCCGTTGTAAACTGATGCTTTTGCCCATCACTCCATGGGAAATCGGTGGTTTTACCATCTTCTCCTGTGGCCACGGTCAGATCAAATCCCATTTTCATCTTAAGATTATCTTTACTTCTCAGATATTCATCATCAAACTCAACGGTCACATGTCCTTTCTCATCCACGGAATACCAGCCAACCGCAACATCTCCACCCTTATAGTCTGAATCATAAATTGGCTGATCCTTTACCGGCTCGCATTTTACATTATCGGGAAGATCGAAATACATCGGCGTGGAAAAAACGTCGTTTAATCCCGTTCCTTTTTCTCTAAATTCAACGGAATAATGATAGTGTTCCCCTACAACAACCACATCCCTTTCTATTTCCACACCATCCTGAGTCAGCTTTGCATCTGATACAAACGGAGCAAGATCCCGCGGTTCAAAGCTGATAGTTCCCTCTATACCCGGGAAATTGATTCCGTCCTTCTTCGTTTCCCTGACAGTAAAAGGAACACTCAGCTGATAGTTCGCAATATCAGCATTCTCATATGCCTCCTCCGGGCAATCGTCTCTCGGCGTATAAGTCACCTTACCGTCTGTACCGACTGTGATAGTACCTACCACTACTTCTTTGTCGTTTCCATCCTTATCTTTAATCGTTGTTTTGATTTCCTTTGTCTCAGCTGTCCAGGTCATTTCAGACGGCAATTCCCACGTTATGGTCTCATTTCCAAGTGCCACTCTGTTGTAATAAGTATAACTTCCACCAAGTTTAAGCTGGCCATTCTCCAGACCTGTTATTCCTGCGTCTGTGAGATCGATCTCCGTAGGATCTCCTTCCAATATGAACGCAAAAGGCGAAAAGGAATCCGTCACAAAGGTCACGCCTTCTTCACTTCTGCTGGCGCTGCATATCTCTGTCCCGTCTGTGGCAAAGTGTATCACCGCTGTCGGAGTTTCTTCCGGGATTTCGTTATCAGGGAACTGCACGGTCACTGACACAGGCGCTTTGGGCTCCACTTCCGTGCCGTCTGGCAAAACAAAACCAATGTCCATCATCCTGGCCGGGACTTTTTTCGTCCCTGCAACACCAAAGACCTCAAATGCATCATTGATCCGCTGTGCGTACTGTTCCTGGTCAGTCTCCGGCGTCACTGTGCTGACCTCAAGGACTGCATCTTCCGGCAGTTCTGCCTCGGATCCGTAACTGGCTGTGACAAGTATACTGCCGTCTTTACTGACTGCGTCCGTGCTGGTATAGTCCTGGCCGCAGCCGTCAGAGGCCAGGGCCGTCATTGCGCCCGCCGCCACTGCCAGACATAAAATTACAAATAAATAACTCCTGCGGCTTCGCCGGCTTCTCAGGTATGCCGCGGCCTCCTTAAATACTGAAGTTTTCATAAGCCACCTCCCTGGCTGCAGTTCATTCTCAATACCATTCCATAAATGCCGCATAAGAGACGGGACGTCTCTGGGTGGAACCTGCACAGGCCTGTCACCGGCAGCCTTTTTGCAGGCTCAGACATCCCTGGAGGATCCACACGGAGATGTCCCTGCTCCCTGCGGCATCTGTGTTTACTGAACAAATGCTTTTTACCGATTAAAAGATATTTTCAGAGATCCATTCTCTCTGTTATTGCCGTGTTTTCTTCCGTCTTCCCGCGAAGAAGATCAGCAGGCCCAGCAGCACCGCGGCCGATCCCGCAAAGATCCCAACGTACAGCCCCACCGGCGTCTCATCTCCGGTCCGCACGCTGTTCTGCGTTGGTGTCCCCGGGCTGCCCGGCACATTCGGGATCCCGGGCACCTCCGTCGTCGAGTTCGTGATCACTACCGTCTCCGCGTCATGCTCCCCGTCCAGCGTCACGCTCGTCTTGTCGATGGATACCGTGTACGCGAAGCTCGCGCTCCCCGCCACAGGCACCCCGTCCGCGTCCGTCTCCGTCACGTAGTACGTTTTGCTCTCCCCCGGGTCCTGCCCGATCACCACCGGCACCGTCACGCTCACCTCGCTGTTCCCGTTCATTGCCAGCGTGATGACGTCCCCGTAACGGATGGTATGGTCCGCGTCCTCAAAGATCCCCGCATAGAATGTCCCGCTTGTGCCTGCCAGGGCCCCGTTCCGGAACACCCGCTTCGTGATCGTAATCTCCCCTTCCACGTAGTACTCCCGCGGGATGTCCGAGAACACGTTCTCAAACTCAACCACTCCCTCTGGGGTTTCCACAGTCAACTCTGCCTCGTTCCCGTCCGCGAAGACCGCTCCGTATGTGCCGTCCTCCCCGACCGTCCCGTTGTCCACCGGGTTCCCGTTTTTATCTGTCTCGCTTACGTAGTAGGTTTTCCCAAGCTCCAGGCCCGTAAAGGTCACACTCTCTTCGGAGGCGTTCACAAAGTGCAGCTCCCGCACGTCTGATACCCGCTCCGTCCGCTCCTCATCCGCAAACAGCGCCACATAGAAGGACGCGTCCGGCGTCACCAGGTCCTCCCCGGAGAACGTCCGCAGGTATTTCACCACCGTCAGCTCCCCTTCCTGTGCCTCCGGCCTCTCGTTCGTGATCACCACTTCCTCCGCGTCATGCGACCCGGTCAGCGTCACACTTGTTTTGTCTATGGATACCTCATAGGCGAACCCCGCGGCCCCCTCCACCGGTACGCCGTCCCTGTCTGTCTCTGCCACATAGTAGGTTTTGCTGTCCCCCGGGTTCTCCCCGATGAACACCGGCACCTCGATGCTGTATTCGCTGCTCCCGTCCATCGG
>CANRGB010000144.1 GCA_947630005.1 uncultured Lachnospiraceae bacterium | reverse complement strand
CCCCGCGAGGTGATTTCTGTGCATCGCGGAGCGTTGTTACGTTCACGACCCGCAGGGAGTGAACAGTAACCAGCAGTATCCCGCAGATCAGACCATGCTCTGCGGGATATGTCCTGCCGGCTTTTATTTTTGTTTTTACCTTCGCATCCTCTTTCGGGCCGCTGCCAGAAGCATGGCCGCCGCCGATATTGTCAGGATCAGTCCTTCATACGCGCCTCCCTGTACTCCCGTAGGAACCGCTCCGTTTTTGGTATTGACAAACAGCGCCTGCGCGCCTTCCGGGCCGACGGTTCCGCTGTCGTTCTCTGCCTCGACCTTATAGCCTGCCGAGGTTCCGTCAACTTCCTCTATCTCATACCGGGTTCCGCAGGGCACGTCAGAAAATTCAATCGTCTCGCCATCCATCAGCGTAAAACTCAGATACCCGTCCTCATCCGGCTCCATCAGAAAGTCCACATCGTTTTTTCTGCAGGCCCACGCTTTGGGCAGTTCCCACTCCCCGGCCGTGAATTTCAGCCGGAAAGAAAACGGATAGAATTTGTCGCCCAGATTTCCTTCTACGGTCTTGCTGACGCGAAGCGAGCCGTACGGCGTGATCTCATGATACGTCGTCTCCGATTTTACCTCTTTTTTCACGCCGTCCACAGAGGTGACATGCGCTGTATTTTCCAGAACTCCTTCCTCCGCGAGAACCGTGCACGGGATCACGATGTGCGCCGTCTCGCCGGCAAGCAGCGTAGAAATCACAAATTTCAGGTGCTGTCCGGACTGAGTCATTGAAATTCTCGGCGATTCGCTGACCTTCATCCCATCCTTCGGATCGGAAAACCATACCAGTATCCCGGACGATTCGATCTCCAGTTTCTCCGGAATATCATCCTCAACCGTGACATCCGTCATCGTCCGCGTATCGCCGGTATTCATCACAGACAGGGTGTATTCCAGTTTATCCTTCTGTTTCAGCGGCGCCGGTTCCTCCAGACTTCCGCTCGGGGGATCTGATTCCTTGTGAAGCTCCGGTTCCCCGGATACAATCTCCACCACCGTGTCCGAAGTCAGTTCCGTCGGCTCGTTATCCTGCTTTTGTTTCGCACGGACGATGCCTTCATTATAGGTAAACACCATGTCCTCCGATATCTCCTCCGGAACCCGCATATTGATATAGACAGCCAGCACCTGCTGACCAGACAGCACAAAGTCCGTATTCTGCGTGGTTTTTCTGCAGTCTATCGCGACAGCCGTCACATCGGACAGATTCTCAGGCGGCGCAGTGCTCCAGATTTCCTTCCTGGACAGATCATAATCCTCCCCGGTAAAGGAATCCCGGTCCTTCGTCGCGTACCATACGACCGGACTGCACTTTACGGTTTTCGAGCCTCCCGTCAGCTTCTCAGAGGCATCCCGCACATCTGCCCCGGCAAACAGGCCGTACCACTGAGATTCCATCTTCTTCTGGCCGGTTTCGTCTTCTGTAAAGTAGCCTCCCTCAAGCAGATCAAAAAACACCAGATCCGAGCTCTCCGCATACTCGGACTGACTGTACGCCAGCCTGTAGGTATACGCTGTCCCCGGAACTGCCTCGTCCCTGGGCTTAAAGCCGGTATGCGAGGCGTTCACACTCTTTTCAAATCCCCATGAGTACGCGTCAACCGGAATATAATTCACGGAATCCTCCGCGTAGGAGATAAATCCCTCATGCTTCTTCTGCAGTTCATCGAACAGGCGGGCGTCCGCGATGACCGACTGTCCGCGTGCAAGCTCCGCTGGCTTTACGCGGCTGTCCGACGTATTGACGAACGCAAGATCATTTTCCATCGTCGTGCCGTTCAGCAGAATATTCTCGTAAGTATTGTGAAGCAGATAGTAGAAATCAGCTCCGACCACATTCGGATCGTCCGGCAGCGTAAACGTGATCTCCATCATCGTCCGTCCGGAATCTTTCCAGTTGTCCGTAAAACGCACATTATAGCTTGAGGAGCCAAGTTTCCCGTCCTTTTCCCGGTATTCCTCGTAACGGTCTTCCCTGCCCTCAAGCAGGTCCGGATCCGACCTGGCATTTCCGCTGACCGTAAAGCCGAACAGCGTCGAGACGTCCACCGTCGTTCCTTTCGGAAGCAGATCATACAGAATCCCGCTGCGCAGCTGTTTTGCCTTTCCTGATGAATTGTAATTCCATCCGGATATGAGTATCGGATTATCCTGGGTTCCGCGGTCCACGTCAAACAGCACGTTCCCCGTATCCGACGCGCCTTTGTACGTACACTGCGTTGTTTTGCTCATGTTCAGTTCCCAGATCTCCTTATTGGCCGGATTTGTTCCTCCCGTATAGTTCGTCACCGAAAAATACGCAGACTCCCAGTCCTCTTCCAGCTCCCGGACGTCGCAGTACGCTTTATTCTTGATCAGCGAAGTCACTCCCTGTTCCATATCGGAAAGTACCCGCTCTTTCATCGCCTGCGTCGGATGCACTTTCGCTGTCAGCATCAGGCTGATTTCCGTATAATAAAAGGAAGATTCATGCCTGAGTTCAAATCCTGCCGTTCCTTCCGGAAGCTGAATCGTCTTTTCGCCGTTCAGATTTTTCCCGGGTATGCTTGTCCAGTAAGACAGCTTGTCCGATCCTTTGTATCGGACATAAAGGTCGACGCTTTTCAGATCATCCAGACTGCTGTGCCTCGTTTTCTCCGTCCACAGGCCGTCTCTGCATTCGGCATCGTATTCCGCCACATACACAGACAGCTTTGTAAACGAATAATCGTCGTCCGACAGTACCGTATTTCCGGTCTCCGGCTCCCATACATATTTCGCGTCAGGCGCTCCGGAGGAATACAGCATGTCTCCGCTCAGACCATCCTGTATCCGGATCATTCGGCCGGCAGCTTTATACGTGCCCGTCTTTTCATCCCAGACTGGATTTTCCCTGGAGCCTCCCTCGTAGGCAAGTTTCCATCTCATGGAAACGTCTGTCTCGTCCTCCGCAATTTTTTCCTGCCCTCCCTCGATCAGCTTGTCCCTGGGCGGATCTCCGGAGGAATAGTTGCTTCTTCTTTTATCAAATTCTCCCTCCGGATATTTTGCTCTGTAGATCGTTATATTTGCCTGTACTCTCTCGAGTTTCTCATATCCTGATTTCCAGTTTGTTTTCAATATCACCTCGTTATGCAGCCTGAGACCGCTCGCGGACGCGTCGCGCAGCAGTTCAACCGGATATTTCAGGATCACCTTCTGCGTGGAATCCTTCCAGCTGACTTTGCCTGAAGCAGGCGACAGTCTGACGACCGTTCCGTCGTGTACCGTGCCCTCCTCCGTCCACTCAAAGGTTCCCGGCTGATTTATGTTGTAGGCAAAACGTGCCCTGAGATTCCACTCAGCATAAAAGTAGTTATCGGCGTTCGGAGGCTTCTTCCCCCAGCTGTTCTGCCATTTGTAATAGACGGCGGCATATTCTTTTGTCGGATAGCTCTTAATGCGGGTATGCATCTCCAGCGAAAGCTTCCTGCTCTCGGCTGTCTCCATATTTCCGTCCAGATCCGTATCCACGCAAAAGGTTATCTCTGTCGTACCCTGGTAGAAATTGTATCCTTCCTTATACCGTCCGTCCGCATCCTGTGCGCCGCCCGGCACTTCCTGCGGGTCAACGCTGTAGGAAATGACGACATCCACCCCTGCGCCGCTGGAAAGCTTCTGGTTGTTGACGAGCAGGTAGCAGTCTTCCTCCTCAATATAGGAAAAATACATGTCCGCCCGCGTTGACGGATATTCCGGAAGATTCACGCTTAAATTATTCGTTCCGGTATCATTGCCGTCCCAGTCCTTCCACACATATTTCGGAATCCTGATCTGCACGGATTTCTCCGGGAGCGTAACCTCTCCTATGGAGAGATTCATTCCAAACCGGACATGCAGCTGCGCCGTCTGTTTCTGGCTGTCCGTCGGATGAACGATCAGAGTGTTGTCAATGACATCCACATTTTCATTCGACGCGTTTCCCCACTCGGCCCCATAGGTGTAAACCGCTGTCTCATCTGACGCGTTTATAAAAAAGGACACCCAATGCGCATAGTAGGTCGCTTCCTTTGTGATAATTGTCTCCGTGGTCAGCTTTTCTCCCCCGCCGCCTCTTTCCGGATACCAGCCTTCCAGGATATAATTTGTTTTTCTGGCACCGGGCAGTACGTTTATCGTCGTGCCCGCAGGCACCTCGAGATAGCTGTGCGAAAGCCCCGAACCTCCGTCCGCGTCAAACGAGACCTTCACAGCCGCCTCCGTCCAGCGCGCATGCAGCTCTGTGTCTTCCGTGATCACCGTATCCTCCGTCCACTGCGTCCCCGTTTTGTCAAACCATCCAAGAAACTGACGTCCGCCATTCGGACTGCGGGACGGATTCGGGAGCTTCTGAACCGGCTGGTTCAGAAAAACCTTCAGCGTGATTATGCCGTCTACCTGAAGCGATCCGTCCCACGGAGACGGATCCAGCGTCAGCTCTGCCGTATCCATCTGTTCCCAGCGGGCTGTAATCCGGCTTCCTCCGGACAGATCCAGTATCTGTCCTTCCCTGACCTGCACATCTCCATCCCCCTGAAACCATCCCAGCAGCGTACAGCCGTCCCGCCTGACATCGGGGAGCCTGCTGATCGGATACTCCTTTGACTCCTGGTACGGATAATCCGGGATTTCAATAAACACTCCGCCGTTTTCATCAAAAACAGGCCGCCAGCCCCAGTGAGCGTAATAGGTCACATCTTCCTGCACGGTCCAGTCCGGCTGCACCTCGGTTCCGCCCGACTCTTCCGTGAACCATCCGATCAGCGTTTCGCCGGTTTCACCTCCCGGAAAATACCGGGGCAGATCTCCGATCTTCGCGCCATATCCCACCTGCCGCCGGGATACTTCCATACTGCCGCCGTTCGGATCAAAAGTGATCACCGGATCTCGCTCCCACCCGGCCAAAAGCGTAACATCCTCCTGTTCGACGCGGCTGCCGGAAACGACCAGAGGACCGTCCGGGGCGCCTGTATGCCACGCAATAAACGTATAGTCTTTGCGGATCGGAATGATCTCTTTTACAATACTTCCATACACGGTTCCCGGCTCCAGCAGCAGAGGATCCATCGTTTCCCCGCCCTGCGTATCAAAAATCACCTTTACTTTTTCAGCTTCATACGCCCGTGTGTACAAAATCTTCTCTTTTTTGTCTTCTGTCTGCGTCTGCCGGATGTAGGTGCCGGCCATCTCCTCTCCCTTATAATTCCGGCAGAGCTCTTCCGCGGTATATTCTTCTCTGGTGGAATTTCTGATCCAGACACCGTCTTCAAGCAGTCCTTCCTCCAGATGGCACAGCGGGCCCAGCGTCAGACTCTGAAACTGACAGTTATAAAAAAGCAGCTTCATTTCTTTTACCTGTCTCATATCCCAGCTTCTCAGATCAAGCTCTGTAAGTTTGCCGCAGCCGTAAAACATCCCGTTCATCCGCGTCACGGACGAGGTATCCCATTCGCCCGTATCAGCCTCCGCAAGCGTGGAGCACCCGCGGAACATGGCGGTCATGTCCTCTGTACGGGAGGTATCAAAATTTCTGCTGTCAAACGAAACCAGTTCCCGGCAGTCATAAAACATGTAAGCCGTTGTCAGAGGCTGATACGCATCCCGGAACGACACGGTCCGGATGGAATGTCTTGCGGCGTCCCAGGGCCAGCTGTCACGTTTCGCCTCGGTCAGGTCCTCAAATCCGGTCATGCTCGCCGCGACGGCACCTTTTGACGGATCCGTCTCTTCCCCTCTCTGAAACACCAGGTCTCCGTTTTCATAGAGAATCGCATACATGGCTTCGGATTCCGGATCCTCCGCAAAAGAACCCGGATCCTCTCCGGACAGTTCCGGCTCTGTGTCCCCAAAATCATCGTTCCCCTGGCCTGTATCCGCTGCGGGGGTTTTTTCGGATTCCGCTCCCGGTTCTGCCGTGTCTGTCTCCGTTTCCGGAATGATCTTTTCTTCTGTTTCTGCATCCGGTTCTGTCTCTCCTTCCGTTTCGCCTGGCTGAATCGGCCGCAGCTCCGGCTCTGTCTCCGGCGGCTGGGCGGACGTTTCTTTCGATTCCGTCTCAGGCGGCGAAACAGGCGTCACTTCCGGTTCCGTCTCAGACGGCTGAGCGGACGTCTCTTTCGGCTCCGTTTCCAGCGGCTGAACCGGCATCACCTCCGGCTCCGTTTCCGGCAGCTGAGCGGACGTTTCTTTTGGCTCCGTCTCAGGCAGCTGAACCGGCGTTTTTTCAGGCTCCGTTTCCAGCGGCTGGACGGACGTCTCTTTCGGCTCCGTCTCAGGCGGCTGGACCGGCGCTTTTTCAGGCTCCGTCTCAGTCAAAGAAACCGGCAGCAGTTCAGAACCTGCATTCTCCGCCGCGGCATATTCTGTATTTTTGTCCCGGGCGGATACGGACCAGTCCGGCCGTACCACGACCCCGGCGACTAGCAAAACGGCCAGAAACACCGCCGCCGCTCTTTTTCCAAACTCTCCTCGCTTCATCGCCTGCACGCTCCTTTCCTGCGCCGTCTTATCATCCCGGCAAAGACAACGGCAGCGGCGGCACCGGAAATCACCAGCAAGGCCAGGAACTGCAGCACCGGAGTCTGATCCAGCGTTTTTACGCTGGTGCTTCCAGGTCCGGCTCCCGTGCTCCCCGTCCCCGGGACGGGTCCGTTCCCGGGTTGTTCCTCATCCGTATCAAAAAAC
>CANRGB010000143.1 GCA_947630005.1 uncultured Lachnospiraceae bacterium | reverse complement strand
CCGATGAAAGCATGCGTCGGCGCAGGCAGCTCCTTTAACGACTGCGGCGCGGATCCCTCCACCGACACGACATTTGAGACCTTCATTTTCTTGCTGTTTTCGCGGATCAGAGCGATTCCCTCAGGGTTTTTCTCAACCGCGTACACCGTTCCCTCTGTACAGAGCCTTGCACATTCCACGGCGACCGATCCTGTCCCGGCGCCCACGTCATAGACGACGGAGTCCTGCGCGAGACGCAGCTTCGCGACGGAGAGAATCCGCACTTCCTCCTTCGTCATCGGCACCTTTCCGCGCACAAACGCCTCATCCGGCACGCCGGGTGAAACGACATAGAAAGCGTCCGGATTCTCGATCATCATGATATGAAGCCCCGCGGTGCCGCAGTGCAGAAAATCGGCCGGGATCCCGGAAGCTATCGTTTCCTCCGGGTAAGAGAGGTTTGTCCCGACTGTCACACGAACCTGATCCAGTCCGGCCTCTGTCAGTTCCAGGCAGAACTGCTCCACATCTTTTGCGCCGCTCACCAGCAGAATAATCTTCGGATAACGGCGCACGCAGTTCAGCAGATTGATCTTTTTCCCGTGGGCGCTTAAAAGCTTCGCGTCCTGCCAGGCGGTCGGAATCTTCGAGGCAAAATAAACGATCGAGGAGATCCCGCAGAAATACCGGACTTCCCCGGCCGGAAACGCCGCGGCGATCCCACGGGCTCCGCTGTAAAAGCCGACATCCCCGGACATCAGAACTGCCGCGCGGCGAAATTCCGGATGGGCCGCAAGATAAGCTGCGATCTTCCTTCCTTCATACTCCTCCACCCAAATGGGGCCTTTCCCATCGCCTGGTTGTTTCAGTGTACGCCATATTTCGCGCGCGCTTTCAAGGATACGCTTCGCGCCAAAGATAACTTCCGCCTCAAGAATTTCCCGCGCCGCCTCATGTGTCAGTGTGTCAGCCGAACCCATGCCGATGCCGATGCATCTGATCTGGCGGGAAGGCACGGCCGGTCCCTGCTCCGTTTGCTGATATTCTGTCTGTTTTTCTTTTCCGGTGAAAATTTCCTTTCCGGATTTCTCCGGCAGGTTTCCGGATTCTGCCGCTGCCGGAACGGTTTCCGGAAACTGGTCCGGTTCCGCGGCGGTCTCCGAACGCGTCTCCTTTCCCGTATCTTTGCATTCGTTCCCGGTTATCTCTTCCAGACTCCTTACGAGCTCCTCCCAGTCATAGCCGGTCTCCTCCGGCCTGCGGATGATCACGCAGCGCACGCCGCATTTTTCTGCCGCCCGGAGCTTCTCCGAAAATCCTCCGGAAATGCCTGTATTCTTTGTGACAAGCCACGCGGCCTTCGTCTGAAGCAGCATCGCCTCATTCATAGCCTGTGAAAACGGCCCCTGCATCCCGCAGATCTGTCTCCCCTCAAGGCCGAGCGCGCGGCAGGAGGCAATCACCTCCGCGGAGGGAAGGACGCGGGCAAACAGCCGGCTTTTATCGGAAATTTCCCCGGTGAATACGGAAAGCTCCTTGCTCCCGGTCGTAAGGAAGATGACGCCGACCTGCTTTTCAAGATATTCTGCCGCCTCGCGGGCGGAGTTGACCCAGACATGTCCGCTGCCCGTATCTTTCCCGCAGATACGCGCCGCGCCGTCATTTCCGGCTCCCGCGCGCAGATAGCGCAGATATCTTGCCTGCTCCCTCTCACAGGCCGCGCGGATATTTTTTGAGACCTCCACCGCGTAGGGATGCGTCGCATCCACAACTGCCAGAAAATTTCCTTCCCGGAAAAAGCGGCACATCTCCTCCACATCCATGCGGCCCTTATGCACGGTCCGATAACCCTGCTGCGGCAGAACCTCCTCGCCATATTCCGTCGCCACGCAGACTGTATGAGGAATTTTCTGTGAGACGAGATAATCCGAAACCCGGCGTCCCTCGATCGTCCCGCCAAAGACCAGAATTTCCGTCTTCTCCTCACATCCTCTTTTTTCTAATTCACACATATCCTGTACCCTCTTTCCTCACAGTTCACACCTGATGTCATGACGCGGCAGTCCATCCGGCATCTTTTGCCCCGGGCCAAAGACGAACGCCGCCCAAAACGCACGGTCATCTAAATCCTGTATCCCCGCGGCGTCACCATGCGGCCCGCAATCTCTTTCGTCATCGAGTTTCCGATAAATACGGTCGTGAACATATTGACCTGCGCCCCGCGCAGCTCCTCTAACGTATACAGCTTCGCTTCCTCGCCGTCGCGTCCGATATTTTCAACCGTCCCGCAGATACGGTCCGCCGGGAGCACGTCAAGCAGGATGTCGCAGGCGCGCTTCAGATAATCCGGTCTGCCCTTGCTTGCCGGATTGTACAGACAGATCGAAAAATCCGCTTCCGCGGCAAGTTTCAGCCGCTTCTCGATCTTCTCCCACGGCGTCAGGCGGTCGCTCAGACTGATCACCGCAAAATCATGCGTCAGCGGCGCTCCGAGCACGGCACCGCCGCTTAAGGCCGCCGTAATCCCCGGTATCACTTTTACCTCCGTATCGGGATAATCCGCGCCGATCTCCAGCATCAGCCCGCTCATCCCGTAAACTCCCGCGTCGCCGCTGCAGACCATCGCGACCTTTTTTCCCTTTGCCGCCTCCTCGAAAACCATCTCGCAGCGCTTCGCCTCCTGCGTCATCGGAGTCGTCAGAAATTCCTTGTCCGGATAAACATCCCGCAGCAGATTCACATACACGGTGTAACCGACGATCGTATCACAGTCCCTCAGGATCTGATCCGCCTCGCGGCACATCAGTCCGGCGTCTCCCGGTCCCATTCCGATCACATATACTTTATTTTTCAAAATGCACACTCCAATCCCGGACCGCGACCGCAGCGGTCACGCCGTTTCCTGCATATTTTTTCTGTATCAGCCGTCCGCCTGCGCCTGCCATGCGCAGCGCGGCCCTCTCGCAGACATTGTCCACGCCTGTCGTTTTGCGGACAAACTCTGAGGAAGAAAAATCACCTGGTACCTCCAGCAGTTCCTCCGCAGTATACGTCTCAAGCTTCAGCCCATGCCGTTCACAAAATGCCAGGAGTCCCTGTTCCTCTTTTTTCAGATCAATCGTGGCGGCTGCGAAAATCTGATCCATGGAAACCTCTGCCTGCGCGAGCGCATGCGAAACCTCAGCTTCAATCTCTCCTTCTGTTTTCCCGCGGCGGCAGCCGATGCCAAGGACATGGCTTTTGGGTATCAGATGGAGAATCACCTGATCAAAAACTTTCGGAAGTCTGCCGCAGATACAGATCAGATATCGAGGACAGCCCTTTTCAATCCCTGAACCGGACTCCGCAAGCTCTGTCTCGTCTCTCCCCTTAAACTCTGCTCCGCACTTTTTACGATTGTTCTCCTGAATAATCCGGAGCTCCGGCGGTACCGTCCCTTTTATTTTCCCCTCACAGTAAAGTCCGACCGGCTCGCCGCGCAAAATCGCAGCTGAGATCTCCTTCGCCGCCTTCATACTGCCGATCTTTAGATGATTGTCTTTCGCAAAGACATCCACTGCAAATTTTCCGTTTACATCGGTCGCCGTCGTGATCACCGGCACTGCATTGATCATCTCCGCGACCATAAGCGCCAGACGGTTTGCGCCGCCGATATGCCCGGAGAGCAGTGAGATCACATACTGTCCTGCCTCATCGATCACAAGCACCGCCGGATCCGTCGTCTTGCTTTTCAGAAACGGAGCGATCGAACGTACCGCAATGCCGGCCGCACCGACAAAAATAATCCCGTCGCTGTGTGATTCAAACTGTGCGCGGCACCAGTCCTTCAGGCCGCTTTCATACATCCAGATCTCATATGCCGGCCTGCGCGGATCATCCGCAGGGCAGCTGCCCAGATCCGTCTTTTTCCACAGCCTGTCCACAGCCTGTTCCTCTGGCTCCGCCTTCTGCCGCAGGCCAGTCACAGTCTGCCCTTCCGCCTCTGGCTTTTGCCGCAGTTCGTCCACAGTCTTCTCCCCCAGATCCGTCTTCTCCGCCTTTTGCCGCAGACCATCCGCGATCCGGTCTGCCAGTTCTCTCCCGCGCGCTGTGAACGCGGCAATTCCAATCCTTTTCATCACAATTCTCCATCCCATCCGCGGCCGCAGCATCCGAAGGCAGACTGCGGCCCGCCGGTTCACTCCGTCTGCGACGCCTTGCGAAACTCCGTCGTAAACGCCGGATGATAGAGCTCCGAGCGGCTGTAGCCCGTCTGCGCGACCGTATCCCCAACGATGATCAGCGCTGTTTTTGTGATATTATGTTCCTTCGCGCACGCTTCGAGCTCCGCCACCGTGCAGATATAGCTGCGCTCATCCGGCCAGGTCGCCTTGTAGACGATCGCCGCCGGCGTATCCGCCCGGTAACCTCCCGCCATCAGCTGTTCGCTCAGCTTCCCAAGCATACCGGTGCTGAGGAAGATCACCATTGTCGATCCGTGGGAGGCAAGCTTCGCGATCTCCTCCCTTTCCGGCACCGGCGTCCTTCCGGCCATCCTTGTGATGATCACCGTCTGGGAAATACCGGGAAGCGTATACTCCATGTTCAGAGCTGAGGCCGCCCCGCAGAAAGCGCTGACGCCCGGACAGTAATCATACGGAATCCCTTCCTTATCCAGAAGATCCATCTGCTCGCGGATCGCTCCGTACACGCATGGGTCTCCGGTGTGCAGGCGGACCGTCGCGAGTCCTTTTGCCTCCGCTTCCTTCATCACCCCGAAAACTTCCTCCAGCGTCATCCTCGCGCTGTCATAGACGACACACTCCGGTTTTTTACAGTTCAAAAGCTCCGGATTCACAAGCGAACCCGCATAGATAATGACATCCGCCTCGGAAAGCAGCCTGCTGCCGCGCACCGTGATCAGATCGGCCGCCCCGCTGCCCGCGCCAACAAAATGAATCATTTTTTGCCCTCCTTCGCAATGATCAGGGAATAGTATCCGGCGCCATCCGGAATCTCGTCCACACCGTGATAGATCTTTTCATTCTCCATCCCGCAGTTCTCCACCATAACGACCTCTCTGCCGCTTTCCCGCAGCATCTCCTTTACCTGATCCATCTTCTTTCCCGATTTCATCAGCACATAATTGCCGGGAAGGTCAAACCCGTGAGCCAGTTTATGAACAGCAGGAAGTACATGCAGCTGTTCATTCCATTCCACAAGCGAAGTCCCGGTCCTCGCGGCGGCCGCGCAGAACGATGTGATGCCGCTGACCAGCTCTGTCTGGAATCCATGCGCCTCGACACGCTTCTGCACATAGAGATACGTTGAGTAGATCGTCGGATCGCCAAGCGTCAGGAACACTACGTTCTTTCCCTGCGCCAGATATCCTTCCAGAAGCTCTGCCGCCTGATCGTGGCTGTTCTCCATCTTCTGCCGGTCATGCGTCATCGGCATGTTAACCGGAACAAGCTCCTTGTCCGCAAGCTCCGGAACGGCCTGCACCGCGATCCGGTAAGCCACCGTTTCCCTGGCGTCGCTCCCCGGCACCGCGATCATCTCGTTTTCCCGGATCAGGCGCACTGCCTTGAGCGTCATCAGCTCCGGATCCCCCGGACCGACGCCGACGCCGTATAAAATCCCTGTCTTCATCTTTCTTCTCCTTCCCTTTTGGCACCCTTTCACAGCAAGATCCCTGCACGTCAGAATTCCCTTCATATCAGAGCCAGAAACTCTCCCCGTGGGAACGGACGTGCAGGGATCTCCCTTTGCAGTTACTGCCTGTAATAATATTCTATCCCGTCATCCGGCAGGAAATAAGTCCGGATATAATCATCCCCGGACAGGATGACAAATTCGTTTGTCTCTGCAAGATAGTAAACGTCGTCTCCGTCTTCCGCCTCAAGCTTATGCAGGGCGTCATCCGACGCAATCACCTGATTTGCTCCGATCAGATAATCCTCGGGCGTCTCGTATCCCATCTCGGCCCCGTGTTTTTCAAAGTGATCCTCAAACTGCTCCTGCGTGCGGAATGTATAGACGATCTGCGCATCGTCCGGATCCTGCCCGACATCCTCCGCCTGCCATACCGCCGCTTTGTCCGTGCCGGAAACCGCAGCTTCCTGATCCGGTCCGGATGCGGGAAGCTGTCCGGTAAACAGCATATAGACAAACAGGATCACAAGCATCAGCGTACTTCCAAACAGCCCTTTTTTCGACCCTTTTTTCATACGTGACTCCCGCGCCGCCGCCTACTCAGATTTCGTAAACTGATCAGGACCGACGCCGCAGATCGGGCATTTGAAGTCGGCCGGAAGCTCCTCGCCCTCGTACACATAACCGCACACATTGCAGACCCAGGTCGCTGTACTGCCTGCCGCAGCCGCGTCGGCTGCCGGAGCCGCCTCGCCGTTCACCGACTCCGCCACCGCGTCCGCGAGCGCGCGGAGCTGTGCGTAGTTGTCGCCGTTCGGGGAAGACATGATCGTCACATCCTCGCCAACATAGCTCATATTCGTCATGCGGTCAATGATCTCCCGCATCAGTCCCGCGGATGCCGGCGACCAGCTTCCGTTTTCGATCAGCGCGAACGTACGGTTCTGAAGATTGTGCGCCTCGAGATCCAGCAGAAAATTCTTCATCGGTGTGAAGATTCCCATATTGTATGTAATCGAGGCCAGCACGATGTGGCTGCAGCGGAATGCCTCGCCGATCAGCTCGCTGACATGCGTCTTGGACACATCATAAACGCTGACATTCGCGATGCCTTTCTCGGACAGCCCCTGGGCCACCACATTCGCCGCGCTCTCGGTTCCGCCGTAAACGGAGCCGTAAACCACCATGACCGCTTTGTCCTCCGGCGTGTAGCTGCTCCACTTGTCATACTTGTCC
>CANRGB010000142.1 GCA_947630005.1 uncultured Lachnospiraceae bacterium | reverse complement strand
GATAAACGTCTGTTTTTCATTTTTTCTTATGTCCATGGTCTCCCGCCTGATCGTTTTTTATGATTATACCCCCCCCCAGAGTCACAAAATGGTCATTTGGAGTTAATTTCTCAGGTGTTTCGGGGAAAAAATTAAAAAAAGAATGTGCCAAAGGCACATTCCCGCGCGGCCCGTGTGCTGCATTAGCAGCTGACTTCCTTACACGGGCCTGCGCACAAAAAAAAGCCCCGGCTGGTTTCCGCCAGCCGGGGTTCCCGGGGGACACGGGATAAATTTCCTGCGTTCCGCTGCTGATTTTCTTTCTTCCTATATTAATATTCCGCATCGTTTTATGTTCGGCCTCTTCTGCCGGTATGATATACGGCGCTGCATGGACAGCTTGCTACTCTTTCAATTATTCTTTGCATCAAAGGATGCTCATAATCGCTTTCACCGCTGTCTCTGTATCCTTCTTCGGGAACAGCTCGCATCCGATTTTTCCTTCATACCCGAGCTTCCTCAGATGACGGATGACATTCGGATAGTTGATCTCTCCGGTGCCCGGCTCATGCCGTCCCGGCGCGTCCGCGATATGGATATGTCCGACCGTATCGATGTACTTGCTCAGGGTATCGCAGATGGATCCCTCGTTCAGCTGCATATGATATACATCGTAGAGAATCTTTACCTTCGGGCTTCCGATCAGCCGGATGATCTCCGCCGCCATCTGCGTATTTTTCAGGAAATTTCCGACATGGTCGGTCGTAATGTTCAGTCCTTCCAGATTGCAGGTGATCCCCGTCTGCTCCGCCATCACCGCTACTTCCTTCAGCATATCGTACATGGAGCAGAGCTTCACTGTGTCGGACAGTTCCGTGTAATGATTCACCACGATTCCCCCGTCGCCCAGCGCGTTGGAGTGGATCGTCACGCTCTCCGCACCGATCTTCTGCGCCGCGGCGAGTGATTTTCCAAGAAACTCCAGATATTTCTCCTTGTGAGTGGGGTCTACCAGAGAATAATCCGCATCTCCGTTGAAACCGCTGATCCCAATGCCTGCTTCCTCAGCGAGGCGCTTGATCTCATCCAGATCCTTGTCTGTCCAGCTCCAGAATTCCACATAATCAAAACCGGCCTCCTTCGCCGCCTTGAACCGCTCCTGCCACGGCAGTTCCGTAAACAGTGTCTCAATACACGCAGTAACCTTCATATCATTTCCTCCTTGTCTGATTTCGCTCTGCCTGATTCATTTTTTCAAAACCCCCGCTGTTTCATGCCCGCGCTGCTCATGCTGCTGTATTACTCATACCGTCTTGCCCGTCCGATGTCCATTCGCCGGTGCATGCCCTAAAGGACTAGCTTCGCGTCGCGAGCATGCCTGTCGATGGTCGCCGCCCGGAGCTTTGAAAGTCCACGGACTGTTCCGTGCTTACGCACTCTCGCAGTAACTCCCATGCCTGCGCTGCGGGAGCGCTGTGAATGAAAGCCCCACCCGGTATTATACCGAGTGGGGATGTTAAATTCAAGATCCGCACATTTCAGATGTTACTGAATGTAATCCTCCACGTTCTCAGCGGTAACCGGCTCAAACGGTACCCAGAGGATATAACCTGTCTCATCTGTCTCATATCCTGTATTTGTGCTCAGCTCGTTTCCGGCAACCAGGTTGTAAGCCGCCATCAGAGCGCCGTACCCCTGTCCGTATCCATCCTGATATACGGTCATTGCCAGAGCGCCTGACTGGATTTCCGCACATCCGTCAACCGTTGCGTCGATTCCGACAACCGGAACCGTGGTCGGATCGATATCTGCCTGCCTCAGAGCTTCGATCGCGCCGATCGCCATAGCGTCGTTGTTCGCGATGATGCAGTCGAACTCGGTCTGTGCCGTGAGAAGCGGAGCGATCATATCCATCGCGGTCGCGCGCTCATAGTCTGCTACCAGCGGCTCCGTCGCTTCTTCCGCGTTGATTCCGTTATCCTCAAGGCTCTGCAGAACTGACTCCGTACGCTGAAGTGTGTAGGTGGCTCCCAATGTGCCGCTCAGCAGAATGTACTTGATATCCGTTTTGCCCTGCTCCTTGAAATAATTCGCCAGGAACTCGCCCTGGAAATAACCGGCGGTCGTCTCATCCGAACCTACATAAGCCACGTTCTCATTCAGAACACTCAGATCATTTGGCGGCATGTTTACGAATACGACCTTCATATCTCCGGCTGCTTCCACAATCTGCTCTGCCGTCGCGGTATCTACCATGTTCACGATGATTGCTTTCTGTCCGCTGTTTCTCGCCGTCTCCACGTACTGGAGCATCATGCTCGAATCCTGCTTCGCATCCTGTGTGCTCAGTTTGATTCCCAGATCATCCGCCGCGTCCAGCATACCTGACTCAAGAACAGAACGGAATTCATCACGCAGACCAATTACGAAGGAAACCTCCCCAAGAACCTCCGCCGCATCTGTAACACCAACACCGCCCGTCTCAGCTTCCTCTGCGCTTACACCCATCATGGAACCTGCGCACATTGCCCCCGCAAGCAAAATGGCCATCAACTTCTTCTTCATTCTTGCTACCTCCTTGAATTTTTTGTGCCTATTTGTGTTTTGTGCTTGTTGGCACAAATATAGCACATCTGAACAGCGTTGTCAACAGCCCAAAATAAAAAAATCGGGAAAAAATCATCCGAAATCCACTTTTCTCTTGCAATTTTCGTCGATGTGCTGTTATACTGACTGCGTAGTGTACACAGAAAGGGGATGATCTTATCGCTCAGAGAGCAACAATCAACACGGTTGCGCTGCGGGCAGGTGTGTCAAGAGGCACAGTTGACCGTGTACTCAATCAGCGTCCGCATGTGAAGCCGGACGTCTACGAAAAGGTAATCCGCGCCATGAAAGAACTGGAGTATATGCCTCCGACCGAACAGCAGGCCAAAGCGCTCGGCCTGGCTCTGCCGGTTCTGGAACACTGCCGGATCGGTATCCTGCTGCCCGGTGAACGCGGCCATTTCCGGCGTGAAATCATGCGCGGCATTGAAGATGCACGGGAATATCTGCATGCCTGTTCGGTCGAGGTCCTTTCCGACGAATGTGAAACCGATCTTCCGGTCGAAACGATAGAACATATTGACAGTCTTCTGTCGAAAGGAGTGACAGGGCTCGCCATTTGCGCCCGCGATCACAATTCCATCGCCGCAAAAATAAATTCTTTACAGGCACAGGGAATCCCGGTTGTAACCTACAATTCAGATATTGCGGACTGCAGACGTCTGTTTTTCATTGGACAGGATCCTTTCCGCAGCGGCCGGGTCGCCGGAGAACTGATGAGCAAGTATCTGAGAACTGCAGACCAGCGAACTGCGGACCACCTGCTCGTCGCAATCGGGAACTGGGAATTTAACGCGCACCGGCTGCGGCTCCAGGGATTCTGCAAGCGTCTGTATGAAAAGGGCATTCACGCGGGAGCCATGCGGATTATCGAAACCTACAATGATTATTCGCTGACTTACCGGAAAGTGCTGGAGGTTCTGCGCGACGACCCTGCGCTGTATGCCATATATATGGCAAACCACAGCGTGACCGGCTGCGCGGACGCAATCCGGGATGCCGGACGGCAGGGGCAGATCCGCGTGATCAGCCACGATCTGACAAATGAGACCCGCCGCCTTCTTCAGGAGGGGGAAATTGATTTCACAATCACACAGGATCTGTCTCAGCAGAGCTACCGCGCACTGATCATTCTGCAGGAATATCTTCAGAAAAACATAACGCCGCAGCACAAAGAACACGCGATCGACATCGTCTGCGCGGAAAATCTTGCCGGGAGAGAATCGTAAAAACAGCGCGCGTCTCTCACTGCCTGCCCCATCATTTCAGACAGGAGGTTATATATGGAACAATCCGTCACACTATCCCAGATGCTGGACGCGCGGGAATCCCGCGCCTGGCGTCAGCAGCGCCTGCTTGATGAATACCATTCCCCGCTGATCTGCTTTACGATGAATATCGCGGGACCTGTCAAAAACAGCCCGCTGATCCGCAGAGGTTTTGATCTGGGCGTGCGCCGGCTGCTGGACAGTCTGAACATGCACGGCATCCGCTGCATCCATCAGGAAATGATCCGCGAGGTTACGGGAAACGAGGCTTTTTTTGCCGCTGACGCCGATCCGCTGCTGTTAAAGAAAATCACGGCCGGGCTGGAGGATGAGAATATTTTCAGTAAATCTGTGCCTGGAAATCCGCCTGATACGCAAAACAGCATACCGTATGAAAAACTGTCTGATCCAAACAGCAGTATCATTCAGGAAAATTCATATGAAGCAGAAAACAGGACTGCGCCTGACAAACTGTCTGACACAGAAAACGAGACCTTTCCCGAGGAACCCTCCGGAATGAAAAAGGAGCCCTCCCTCGGAAGGCTGTTCGACCTGGATGTCATCAGACCGGACGGCAGACAGGTTAGCCGGACAGAACTTGGTCTGCCCCAGCGCCTTTGCCTGATCTGCGGGAATTCGGCGAAGGACTGTGCCCGAAGCCGCTGGCATACCGTCGCCGAGCTTCAGGAAAAAACACGGAGCATTCTTCAGAATACGATAGATGAAATCGATACAAAAAAAGCCGCGGATCTGGCCTGCCGGGCGATTCTCTACGAGGTCGCCACGACGCCCAAACCCGGGCTGGTGGACCGCGCCAACTGCGGAAGCCACCGCGATATGGATTTCTTCTCATTTATGGACAGCGCCAGCGTGTTGTGGCCATATTTCAAGGAATGTGCGGAGATCGGCCGCAGAACCGCCGCACAGCCCGCGCCCGAAACGCTTCCGCTCCTGCGCCGGGCCGGACAGCGTGCGGAGGCGGAGATGTTCGCCGCGACGAACGGCGTCAACACACATAAAGGGGCCATTTTTTCCGTTGGAATCCTCTGCGGCGCTCTGGGACGTCTGTCGGAAGAACTCTGGAAAGATACGGAACGCATGCTGGATGAGTGCGCCGCGATTACAAAGGGAATCGTCGCCGCGGATTTCGCGGGACTTACTTTGGAAAATGCCAAGACAGCCGGACAGAAATTTTACTTAAAATATGGGATCACCGGAGTCCGCGGCCAGATGGAAGCGGGACTACCCGCCGTGCGGGAGGCCGGGCTGCCCGTGCTGCGCGAAGGGATTGCGCGCGGGCTCTCCGTCAACGAGGCCGGCTGCGCCGTCCTGCTGGCTCTGATCACCGCATCCGCCGATACAAACATCATCGCGCGCGGCGGGATTGAAATCTGGGAAGAAACCGTTTCCCGGCTGAAAGCTCTGCTTGCCGAAAATCCTTATCCCGCCAGGGAGACTCTGGAAGCGCTGGACCGGGAATTTCAGGAGAAAAATCTGTCTCCCGGCGGCAGCGCCGATCTGCTGGCTATCTGTTATCTGCTGTATTTTCTGGAAAAGGAGGATTGACATGGCTGATTATACCATTTCGGAAATCCGTCCCACGGACAGACGGACCATGACGGAGATCGACCGCCTGCTGCAAAACGAAGGCATCATGCGGGACGCCAACCTGGACTATACCTGCGCCGTATACGATGAAGACTACCATGTTATCGCCACCGGAAGCTGCTTTGGCAGTACGCTCCGCTGCTTTGCGGTACGAAGCGACCATCAGGGAGAAGGACTTCTGAACACCGTACTCTCCCACCTGATCAGCGTGCAGTACGAGCGCGGCAACTCGCGCCTGTTTCTCTATACAAAAACGGATTCCGCCCGATTTTTCGGGGATCTCGGTTTTTATGAGATCACCCGTGTGGACGGAACCCTTGTCTTTATGGAAAACCGGCGGGACGGATTCAAAAATTATCTGACAGAGCTGTCCGCCTCCAGAAAGCCGGGAAAATCAGCGGCCCTCGTCATGAACGCCAACCCGTTCACCCTGGGGCACCAGTATCTCGTGGAGAAGGCCGCCTCCGCCTGCGATCATCTGCATCTGTTTATCGTCAGCGAGGACGCAAGCCTGATTCCTTTTGCCATCCGCAAAAAACTGGTTCTGGAAGGCGTGTCGCACCTTCCAAATGTCATCTGCCATGACAGCGGACCCTATATCATCAGCAACGCGACCTTCCCCAGCTACTTTCTGAAGGATGAAGCCGCAGTCATTGAAGGACACGCGCGCCTGGATCTCGAAATCTTTAAGAAGATCGCGGCTGCCCTGTCCATTACGGAACGCTTCGTGGGTGAAGAACCGGCAAGCCAGGTGACCGGAATCTACAATGAGATCATGGCGCGGGAGCTCCCGAAAGCGGGAATCGGCTGCACGATCGTCCCCCGGAAGAGACGAGCCGGAGCAAACCGCACAGATTCTGCCTGCTGCCCCGAACGCATCCGTTCAGACCGGCCCGGCGGAAACTCCTCTTCCCTGTTTTCGAGTGAAAAGGAGGAGGAGATCATCAGCGCCTCCACCGTGCGCGCCTGCCTGAAGAAGAAAGATTTCGCCGGGCTTGCCGGACTCGTGCCGCCTGCGTCCATCGCATACTTCCAGAGTCAGGAGTTCGCGCCGGTGCTGGAGAAAATCTGCCGCGCGGACAACGTGATCCATTATTGATCTGCGAAGTTTTCTTAAAAGGACACCCAATACTCCGCAGGAACCGAACAGAACAAATTTCTGCGCTCCATGGCAATGATCTTTTCAAGTCCGGCAATGGAGCGCCTGCTCTCTCTTCTGTTTCATAATATATGCCTGATAAATAATCAAAAAATAAATACATATTTTAAGCAACAAATTCAATGCCGTATTCATAGATATAAATTCTGCCGCCCATCGGATGTTTGAATATGTACTCCAAATGACCAGGAATATCTCCCACCCCGAAACGACTATTAACGACCAGTACCAAACTGATTTCGTCTTCGCTATATAAAAATATTGATATGCGGCTGCAGCGCCCAACAGA
>CANRGB010000141.1 GCA_947630005.1 uncultured Lachnospiraceae bacterium | reverse complement strand
GTGGAAGGAATCATGGACGGCGTGGCGGATACGCCGGAGAAGATGGACCGCTATATCCGGACGATCTACATCAAGGCGAACGATATGGACCGCCTGATCAATGAACTCACGTTTTATTCCAATATCGAGACGGACCGGATCCCCTATACGTTTAATCAGATCAATGTCTCGGAGTATTTTGACGACTGCGCGGAGGACGTCGGACTGGAGCTGAGGGAGAAAGAGATCACGTTTTCCTATGTCAATACGGTCGGGGAGGATGTGCAGATCATCGCGGACGCGGAGCAGCTTAAGCGCGTGATCAATAATATTATCAGCAACTCCGTCAAATATATGGATAAGCCCAGAGGAAGCGTCGAGATCCGGGTGAAGGATGTCGGGGATTTTATCCAGGTGGAGATCGAGGATAACGGAAAAGGGATCCCGGCCAGGGATCTGACAAATATTTTTGACCGGTTTTACCGCACGGACGCCTCGCGGAACTCGGCGCAGGGAGGCAGCGGGATCGGACTGTCGATTGTGAAGAAGATCATTGAAGATCATGGGGGCAGAATCTGGGCGAACAGCAAAGTCGGACAGGGGACGACGATGTTTTTTGTCATCAGAAAATATCAGACAAATGTGGAGGCAGGATAATGAGCAGGATTTTGATTGTGGAAGATGAAGTGGCGATCGCGGATCTTGAGAAGGATTATCTGGAACTATCCGGGTTTCAGGTGGAGATTGAAAATTCCGGGGAGAGCGGGCGCAGGAGGTCGCTTGAGGAGGATTTTGATCTGATCATCCTGGATCTGATGCTGCCGGAGGTGGACGGATTCGAGATCTGCCGTCAGATCAGGGAAAAGAAGAACATTCCGATCATCATGGTATCCGCGAAAAAGGATGATATCGATAAGATCCGAGGTCTGGGGCTCGGCGCGGACGATTATATGACGAAACCGTTCAGCCCGAGCGAGCTTGTCGCGCGCGTCAAGGCCCATCTGGCGCGGTACGAGCGTCTGGTAAACAGCAGCGTGCAGGAGAACGATATTGTGGAGATCCGCGGGATCCGGATCGACAAGACGGCACGCCGCGTGTGGATCAACAACGAAGAAAAGAATTTTACCACAAAGGAATTTGACCTGCTCACGTTTCTCGCCCAGAATCCGAATCATGTCTTTACGAAGGAGGAACTGTTCCGGGAAATCTGGGATATGGAATCGGTCGGGGATATCGCGACGGTCACGGTTCATATCAAGAAGATCCGTGAGAAGATCGAGGAGCGGTCTTCCAAGCCGCAGTATATCGAGACGATCTGGGGCGTAGGGTACCGCTTTAAACTTTGAACATGATGGAAAGCATGAAGTGCGGAGAAATCCGTGGCATCATGGAGACAAAACAGGTCCGATATTCCGGATTCATAATGAAAAAGCATGACGAAAAAGCGAGGAAACAGGCGTATTTCAGGAAAATGAATATTTATGCATTAAAACAGATAAAAGGGCGTGAAACGTTTCATACAGCGGATTAAAAATAATTCGGGAGGCGATTATATGGCTCTGTATGCGATCGGAGATCTTCATCTTTCTTTTTCGGTTGATAAATCCATGGAAGTATTTGGCGGGACATGGAAGAATCATGAGAAAAAGATTGAAAAGAACTGGAGAAAGAAGATCAGGGAACAGGATACCGTGGTGATCACGGGAGATCATTCCTGGGGGAAAAAGATTCAGGACTGCGAGGAGGATCTTGCGTTTATTGAATCTCTGCCCGGACGGAAGATCCTGCTGCGCGGCAATCATGACATGTTCTGGGACGCGAAAAAAACGTGGAAGCTTGAAGAACTCTATCGTGGAAGACTGTATTTTCTTCAGAATAATTACTTTTCCTACGAGGATTATGCCCTGGTCGGGACGAAGGGATACTGTTATGAAGGAAAGGATACGATGGAGCACTATGAAAAAATCATGGCGCGGGAAATGGGACGGCTGAAGGAATCATTTGAGAGCGCAGTTTCGGACGGATATAAAAAGTTTCTGATGTTCCTGCATTATCCTCCGACCAGCATTGGAGAAATGCGAAGCGGTTTTACGATGATGGCCAAGTATTACGGAGCCGAACAGGTGATTTATTCGCACTGCCATGGAAGGGATCACTGGCAGGACAGTTTCCTTGGAAGGGTCGGCGGGATCGAGTACAGGCTGGTGTCGTCGGATTATCTGAGATTTAATCCGGAGAAGATACTGGACTGAATGTTCCGGTTTTTAAAGTCCGGTAAATTCTGAAACGGCAGCAGGCGTGGAAAACGGGCAGACAGGGAGAGAAGAATGGAAAGAGCAGATGAGCGGGATATAAAGCGGATGATCCTGTACGAGGACAGGGACATCCTTGTATGTCATAAGGCAGCAGGCGTTCCGGTGCAGAGCGCCGGGGTCGCGGTAAAAGATATGGAAAGTATGCTGCTGAATTATCTGAAGGAAAAGCAGGAGGCTGAGCAGAAGGGAAAAGGCGGAGAATCCCGCGCGGATCGTCCGGGACGGCAGAATCTGCCGTACCTCGGGATTGTCCACCGCCTGGATCAGCCGGTGGAGGGGATTCTTGTCTTCGCGAAAAACAAAAAGGCGGCGGCAGGACTTTCCCGCCAGATATCCGAAGGAACGATGAAAAAGGTGTATAACGCCGTGTGCTGTGTGGATAAAGTTTCGGCAGACGGGGATAACGGAGACGGTTTCGGAGAAGAGAAGCCGGGGATGAGAGCAAAAGCAGACCGGGAAAAAGCCGCAGAGAAAGCTGAAAAGAAACCGGGGACAAGAGCGGATCAAGCCGCAAAGGAAGCTGAAAAGAAACCGGGGACAAGAGCGGATCAAGCCGCAGAGAAAGCTGAAAAGAAGGCCGGGACGAGAGCAGAAAAAGAGGCGGAAGAGAAAAAGAAAGAAGAAATTCTTCTCACCGACTGGCTGAAAAAGGACGCGCGCTCAAACACCTCCTCCATAGTTTCGCCGGGTACGCCCGGCGCGAAAAAGGCGGAGCTGAAATACCGGATTCTGCGAAGAAGGACGATTCAGGGAAAAGAGTACGCCGAAGTCCGCATCCGTCTTCTGACAGGCCGCCATCACCAGATCAGGGTGCAGATGGCAGGCGCGGGGCTTCCGCTTTACGGGGACCGGAAATACAATCCCAGGTGGGAGGCGTACCGCGTTCCGGAGTATGACGGCGGAGAAGGAGCGCGGCTTGCGCTCTGCGCGTCGGAACTGACGTTTCGTCATCCGGTTACAGGAAAAGAGCTGGAGTTTGCGCTGTAGCGTATATCCATCTTGCTATTGTGCATAAAACAAAAGCTTTCAGACTGGCAAAATCAGTAAAAACAGAGAAAAAAATAATTTATATTGACTGGAAAATCAGAGAATGTTAAAATTTTATCAATAAAAGCTGACGTAGGATGCAGTATGTATCGGAGAAACAGGAGGTCAGTATAAAAAGCAGTACAGGAAACCATACTAATCTGTAAAAATGAATGAAAATGCCTTGCCGTGCGGACAGATCTTCAAAATTTCCTGAAAGCGGGTTTTGGACTGGATTTCGTATCAGAGGCGTCAGGCATGATGCAGAGGTGTGGTTTGAATGACAGAGGGAAGAAAGTTACTTACATTGACAGGAATTACGTTGGCAGTTTATTTTGCGGTTAAATACCTGCTGCCCTACGTGGTTCCTTTTTTTGCTGCGTATTTTCTGGTTCATCTTCTGAATCCTCTGACAGAGAGGATCCGAAAAAAGCTGCCGTGGAAAAAAGAAGTTATCGTGTCGGTGCTTCTTGTCTTTTGTCTGGCGCTGTTTACATGGTTTTTTTACTGTCTGTACTGCATGCTGATGGGGCAGATCCGCAAGGTGGCGCTTAATTTTGATTATTATTATGACTGTTTCTGCGGCGTCGTGGATCAGTGCTGCCATATGGCGCAGAAGAGCTTTGGAGTGGACGTCAGGGAGGTCAGACAGTTTGTATATACAAGCCTGGACCGCGCGACGGATCAGATGCGCGTCTACATTGTCCCGGGCGTGGCGAAGTACTCCGTTCTTTATCTGAAGAAACTGGCGGATTTTGCGCTGTTTCTGCTGATGCTTTTTGTGTCGGCGGTCCTTTTGATGAAGGATTACGATGAGATTCATGAAAAGCTGTCGCAGTATAAGCTTTACGGCCATGTGCACCGGATCACCGAACGCATGTGGAAGCAGGGCGGAATGTATCTGAAGGCGCAGATGATCATCATACTGATCATTACCGCGATCTGCGCGGCAGGACTTTGGATATTCGGAAATCCGTATTTTCTTCTGCTCGGGATCATCATCGGGCTGACAGACGCGCTTCCGTTTATCGGAACAGGGACGCTGCTTGTTCCGATGGCCGTCTACGAACTGTTTCAGAGAAATTTCAAGATGGCCGCGGGATATGTTTTTCTCTTTTTTGTGACCTATGTGGTGCGCGAGTTCCTGGAGCCGAAGCTGATCGGTTCGAAGCTGGGCGTATATCCGTTCGTGATGGTGGTGGTTGTGTACGCGGGGCTGTACCTGTACGGGCCGGCCGGCGTCGTTCTCGGACCGGTCACGCTGCTTCTCGTGACAGAGATCGTAACGGAGATTTACGGGCAGGAGAAGGAACTGTGAGTTATAATGCGCGCGGCAGTAAAATATCGTCAATGTTCATTATTTAGTACAGGAATTACGGAAAATATTATTCAAAATATCCAAGAATTAGTGGACAGATTGGTGAAAATACATTAAGATAGAACATGCAGGAGGCGTGTTTTATGAAAAATTATAATCGGGTCGGACGTTCGCTTGCGATGATCACACAGCTCGGGATCAGTATGCTGGCTCCGGTGGTGCTCTGTGCGGTCATCGGAAACTGGCTGGACCGAAAGTACGGGTGGTCTGTCACGGCAGTCCTTCTGATCCTGGGGATCATGGCCGGAGCGAGGAATACCTGGCTTTTGATGAAGGATGTCGGAGGGATCACCTCAGGGAGGAAGAAGCATGAAAAAGATCAATCAGACTCTGTTTGAGCTGATTATCGGAATACTGATTTCCGGATTTCTGATCTGGCTGGTATCCCTGCTGATCACAGGGTTTGACGCCGCGTTCGCGGCTTCCTACGCGGCAGGCGTCGCAACGGCGGTTCTGCTGTCGTTTCATATGTACCGCTCAATTGACCGCGCTCTGGACATGGATCCGGGCGACGCGGAAAAATATATGAGGAAGGCATATATTTTCAGAACATTTATGATCCTTGTCGCTGCGGGCATTGTCTGCTGGATCGACCAGGAGGATATCATAGCGGTATTTCTGGGAATTTTATGTCTGAAATTCGGCGCTTTTCTTCAGCCGCTGACGAGCCGTCTGCTGAAGAAGAGAAAAAAATGAAGCTGTTGAAATTTCAGGGAAAGGAGGATGTAACGTGGAGACTGCAAATTTGCTGGCATCCTCAGGTTCGGACGCAGGTTTTATGATTCAGGGCCTGTTCAGCTACAAGCTGTTTGGGCAGACGTTCTGGATCACAACGACCCATGTCAGTATCCTGATCGTTATGATCATCATACTGGCTTTTGCGGTTGCCGCACGGATAAAGATCAGCCATGCCGAAGAGTACCCGACGGGATTTCAGAATGTGATTGAGATGATCGTCGAGATGCTGGACAATATGGTTGAGAGCAACATGGGCGTCCATGCGAAGAAATTCCGGAATTACATCGGAACGATCTTTATCTTTATTTTCGTAAGCAATATATCCGGTCTGGTCGGACTAAGGCCGCCCACGGCAGATTACGGCGTCACGCTCCCGCTCGGACTGATCACGTTCTCGATGATTCAGTTCAACAATATCAAGTACAACAAGTTCGGGGCGTTCACGGATCTGTTCAAGCCGCTGCCGTTCCTGTTTCCGATCAACCTGATCGGTGAGATCGCGGTGCCGTTCTCACTGTCGCTGCGTCTGTTCGGAAACGTTCTGTCGGGAACAGTTATGATGTCCCTGATTTATTCGCTGCTCTCGAATATCGCGATCGGTTGGACAGGATTCCTGCATATTTATTTCGATCTGTTTTCGGGCGCGATACAGACGTACGTATTCTGTATGCTGACGATGGTATTCGTATCGCAGAAGATGCCGGAGGAGTAGCGGACAGCGCTCATACTGCGCGCATGACCGAAATCAGCCCGGATACGAAGTATCAGGCTGTGAGAAACTGTAATTGATTCAGCATCGGTAAAACATCTTTAAAATGCTAAGGCATGAATTACCGGGCGTGGATTGAAACAAAATCATCATAAGGAGGAAATCACAATGGAAGGAATCACAAATGAAGGTTTAGTATTGGCTTGTTCAGCAATTGGCGCGGGTCTTGCTCTGATCGCGGGCGTCGGCCCCGGCGTAGGCCAGGGTATCGCTGCCGGTCACGGCGCTTCAGCAGTCGGAAGAAATCCGGGAGCCAGAGGAGAAATCACCTCCACAATGCTTCTTGGACAGGCAGTCGCGGAGACGACAGGTCTTTACGGACTTGCTATCGCCTTCATCCTCTTGTTCGCAAATCCGTTGATCGGAAGGCTTTAAGAAGAGCTTTTTTGTAAGAATACAGTGCGAAAGGAGGCGAAATCTTGGAACGATTATTTAATCTTGACCCCCAGCTGCTGCATGATGCGATACTGCTGGCGATCGCTGTGTTCGTTATGTTCACCCTTCTGTCCTATCTTCTGTTCAATCCGGCCCGGGATATGCTCAAAAAGCGTCAGGACCGCGTAAAGAACGACATCGATTCCGCCGAGAAGGCGAAGGAAGAAGCGCAGAAGCTCAAGGAGGACTACGAGAACAGGATCCGCAATATCCACAAAGAAGAGGACGCGATCCTAAGCGACGCGAGAAAGCGCGCGCTGGACAATGAGACGAAGATTCTGGAGCAGGCAAAGGCTGAGGCCGCAGGCATCATTGCCCGCGCGAACCATCAGATCGAGCTTGAGAGGAAGAAAGCGGAGGATGATATCAAGAAGGAGATCATCACGGTCGC
>CANRGB010000140.1 GCA_947630005.1 uncultured Lachnospiraceae bacterium | reverse complement strand
CATATTATGAAAAAATTATATCAAAATCAGGCGGTCCGCTATATCTTTTTCGGCGGATGCACGACGATGGTCAATCTCGGGGTGTATTTTGCGCTCACGAGATTTGCGGGCACGGATATCACAACGGCCAGTCTGATCTCGATTCCCTGCGCGATCCTGTTCGCCTATGTCGTGAACAAGCTGTTCGTGTTCGGGCACAGGACAGGATCTTTTGGGGAGCTCCTGAAGGAGATGGTGAGTTTTATCGGCATGCGGCTTGGCACGATGCTGGTCGAGATTCTGGGCACGCTGCTTTTAAGCTGTATCTGGGGAATGCATGACCTGGCGGCGAAATGCGTGATCCAGGTCGTTGTTCTGCTGCTTAATTATCTGATCAGCCGGTTCTTTGTATTTCACGACGGGGATAAAGCCGGAGACGAGAAGGAGCTTGAAAGAAAGAAGACCGCGCGGAGGTATTTCTTCGCGGGCTTCTTCCTGACCGCGCTGATCGCCGGGATCGGCTTTATCGCGCACGGAGTCTGGCCGTTCGGGGACAAGACGCTGCTGATCGTCGATTCTCTGCACCAGTATCTTCCGTTTTACACGGATCTGCACCGGAAGCTTGCGGGAAGCGAGTCGCTTCTCTACTCGTTTTCCGGAGGACTTGGCTACAACTTCTGGTCGACCTACGCGTACTATCTCGCGAGCCCGGTCAATCTGCTGATGGTGCTGATCCCGATGGAGCATGTCTGCGATTTCATGGATCTGGTCATCTGGCTGCGGATCGGCCTCTGCGGCGGTTTCTTTTCCTGGTATCTGCATCAGAGAGACCCGGAGCGCAGGTATCTGCCCGCCGTGTTCGGGGTGACCTACGCGCTGAGCAATTATGTGATCGGGTATTATTTTAATCTGATGTGGCTGGACAGCATCGCGGTGCTGCCGCTGGTCATGTGCGGCATTGAACGCATTGTGGACGGAAAAGGGGGGAAGCTGTTCGGGCTTTCTCTGTTCTACGGGCTCTGGTGCAATTATTACATCGGTTTTATGCTCTGCATTTTTTCCTGCCTGTATTTTCTTGTGCGCTGGGTCAGCGCGGAGAAGATCACCTGGCGCCGCGTGCTGTACAGCAGCCTGACCTTTGGCTGGCATGCTCTGCTGGCGGGCGGGATGGCGGCCCTTGTGCTGATACCGGCCTTTCTGGGGCTTTCCTCGTCGGAAGCCATGCAGGGCGGCAGCAGCTTTCCGACGGTGATCCGGTTCTACACGAACTTTTTTGAGATGATGCTGAATCATTTCGCGTTTCTTGAGCCGATCAATATCTCAAACACTCAGGTGGGACTGAACGTATACTGCAGCGTCGCGGCCGTTCTGCTCGCGGTGCTGTATCTGTTCGATTCCAGGATACGCCTGCGGGAGAGACTGGCGCACTATGCCCTGACCGCTCTGCTGCTTTTGAGCTTTTCCCTGAATATTCTGAACTATATCTGGCACGGATTTCATATCCAGAACGGGCTTCCGAACCGCTTCGCGTTTATCTATATCGCGCTGCTGCTGGTGATGGCGTACGACGCGCTGAAGCATGTGCGCAGCTTCCGGTTTTTCAGGCTGCTGCTCTCGTTCGCGCTGCCGGCCGCGTTCGTCGGGTACGTCTATATGACCGGGTTCGGGGAAGTGGAGGATTATCTGTGTTATATCACGTTTGGGATTCTGGTGCTCTGGTTCGGCCTTCTGCTTTTTGGCCGCTATGTCCTGGCGGCGCCAAGGCCCGCGCTGTACAGCGGGATTCTCGCGGCGGTTCTGCTGATCGAGGTTTCCGCGAACGGAGTCCACGGGATCCTTGAGAACGGCGGCGTGACAAGAAGCATGTACGTGGCGGACCAGCTCTCCTGGCAGGCGATGATGAAGCGGCAGCAGGACAACACCTTTTTCCGCAGCGAGGTGGACCGGCAGCGGATGAGGAATGTGACGATGTTCGTGGGCGGCAATGCTCTCGTCATGTTCAATTCCACGATGCAGGAATCGGTGATCGATTTCTGCGACGCTCTGGGCATCGAGGCAAGGACGAACAAGAACGGATATCTCGGCGTGACAAAGCTGATGAACGATGTGCTCGGCATCAAGTACGTCGCTTCTCCGTCCAGACTGGCGGATACGATGTACCAGTTTACGAAAGTCGGGGAGGACGGCGAGCTCACGCTCTACAAGAACAGCAACGCGCTTTCGCTGGGCTTCATGGTGAAAGATTCGGTCCGTCAGTGGGATATCGGGGCGTCGGAGCCGCTGCAGGTGCAGAACAGCTTCGTGACGCTGGCGACCGGGCTTGACCCGATCTTCGTGCTTGACCGCTATATCACGATGGAGGACGGGGAGGACTACGGGATTCTGATTCCCGAAAACAAACAGGTGTATCTGTGCATCGACACCAGAGTCTCGGATATTGATCTGCGCACGCCGGAATATTCCAAGACTTACAGCACATACACGGATCATCTCTATGTGATCAACCGGAGCGCCACGGACGACATGGCCAGTTTCACGGTCACGCTGAACGAAAACCAGTCGTCGGTGGAGGCTGAGGTGTACACCTGTGCGAACGCCGCTTACCAGGAGGTGGTCGACAAGCTGTCCGAGAGTCAGCTCGAGAATCTGAAGGTATCCGGAAACAAGGTGAAAGGAAATATCCATGTGCTGGAGCCGGGGACGCTTCTGCTGACGATCCCTTACGATACAGGCTGGCGTATTCTGGTGGACGGAAAGAAAACAGAGTACGTGCGCATCGGAGAGGCGCTGATGGGACTGTCGCTCGGAGAGGGCGCGCATACTATAGAAATGGAATATACGCCGCCCGGACTGTGGCTCGGGAGCGCGCTCAGTATTCTTTTCCTGGCGCTGTATCTGGTGTCGGGAAACCTTGCGGGAAGAAGCGCCGCGAGGTACCGGAGAGCCTGGGAGGATCCGCTTTCCGCGGACGGGGAAACAGAGCGGGAAGAGATGAAGAACGGCCTGCGGTATGAGCACGAGCGCGGCCTGGAGGACGAGGCTTCCGAGGACGCGTGGAAGGACACGGGCCTGTACGGGGACAGTTCCGGAAGCGGAGATAAAAATACGGAAACGTCCGGAGACAGCTCCGGAACTGAAGATAAAAATGCGGAAGTATCCGAGGACAGTTTCGGGGCCGGAGATAAAGATGTGGAGACGCCCGGAGACGGAGCAGCGGCCGCGGAACCGCCCGAAAGCGAAACAGCAGATGAAACAGACAGAAACCTGGAGGAACATACCGATGCAGTTACATTTTTCAAAAAAGGCGATGAGCCTTGAAGAGGGAATCTTTGCCGCCCTGAACGCAAAGAAGAACGAGCTGGAGGCGCGGGGGATGACGATCTATAATCTGTCCGTCGGAACCCCGGATTTCGAACCGGCTCAGCATATCATAGATGCCGTGAGCGAGGCGGCAAAGAAGCCGGAGAATTACAAATACGCGCTTGTGGAGCTCCCGGAGCTGCTTGAGGCGGCGCAGGGATTCTTCCGGCGGAGGTTCGGCCTTGCGCTGGATCAGTCGGAGATCATGGCGCTCTACGGCTCGCAGGAGGGCATGGCGCATCTCGCGTGGGCGCTGTGCGATCCCGGCGATGTGGTGCTTGTCCCGAATCCCGGCTATCCGATCTTCCGTATCGGGCCGCAGCTGTGCGACGCGCAGGTCTGGGAGTATCCGCTGCTTAGTCAGAACGGCTATCTGCCCAGACTGGAGGAGATCCCGGAGGATATCGCGCGCAGGGCAAGGTTCATGGTGATCAACTATCCGGGCAATCCGGTCTGCAAGGCGGCGCCGGAGTCGTTTTACCGGGAACTGATCGCGTTCGCGAAAAAATATGAGATCGTCATCCTGCATGACAACGCCTATGCCGATCTGGTCTTCGGCGGAAGAAAGGGGATCTCGTTTCTTTCGCTGGAAGGGGCGATGGATGTGGGGATCGAGTTCTATTCGCTCTCAAAGACGTTTAATTACACGGGAGCCCGCGCTTCCTTCGCGATCGGAAACCGAGAAATCATCCAGAAATTCAAGGCGCTGAGGACGCAGTTCGACTATGGAACGTTCCTTCCGGTACAGTATGGCGCGATTGCCGCTCTGACCGGGCCGTTCGACGGCGTGATCCGCCAGTGCAGAGAGTACGAGGTCAGGAACCATACGCTCTGCCAGGGGCTGCGGGAGATCGGCTGGGACGTGCCGGACAGCGAGGGCACGATGTTTGTGTGGGCGCCTCTGCCGAAGGGATGGACGGATTCGGAACGCTTCTGCATGGATCTGATGGAGCGCTCCGGCGTGATCTGCGTCCCGGGAAGCAGCTTCGGAAGTCTTGGGGAGGGGTATGTGCGCATGGCGCTGGTACTTCCGCCTCAGAAGCTGAAGGAGGCCGTTGAGAGCATCCGCCGCAGCGGAATATTAAATGACGGCGAAAGCACCGGCTGATTTTCAGGCGGAATAAAAAAGGGAGTGAAAAGGGAGGATCTATGCAGAGTTTATACGAGGCACTGGAACGTGCGGCCGGAGCCGGCCACATATGGAAAGATGAGCCGATGAAAAAACACACGACGTTCCGCATCGGAGGTCCGGCGGATATCTTTACGGCTCCGGAATCGGAGGAAGGAATCTGCGAAACGGCGCGGCTGTGCCGCGAAACCGGAACGCCGCTGTACGTTATCGGAAACGGAAGCAATCTGCTTGTCTCGGACGCCGGTCTGCGCGGCGTTGTCCTGCAGGTCTTTAAAAACCACAGCCGTCTGTCTTTTGAAGGGAATCTGGCGGCGGCGCAGAGCGGGATCCTTCTTTCCGTGCTGGCAAAACAGGCGCTTGCCCGTGGGCTGTCCGGTCTGGAGTTTGCTTCCGGCATACCGGGAACGCTCGGCGGGGCCGTGATGATGAATGCCGGCGCTTACGGCGGGGAGATGAAGGATGTGCTGCAGTGGGCGCGCGTTCTGACCCGCGAAGGGGAGATCCGAAAGCTCGGCGTTGACGAGCTTGCGATGGGATACCGCACCAGCATCGTGGAGCGGGAGCAGTATCTTGTGCTGGAGGCCTGCGTCCGGCTGTCGCCGGGGAATCCGGAGAAGATTCAGGCCAGGATGGAAGAACTGAAAGAGCAGAGAATCGAAAAACAGCCGCTCGATGTCCCGAGCGCGGGAAGCACGTTCAAGCGCCCGGAGGGACATTTCGCGGGAAAACTGATCATGGACGCCGGACTGCGCGGCTATTCCTGCGGGGATGCACAGGTCTCCGGGAAACACTGCGGGTTCGTGGTCAACAAAGGAAATGCCTCGGCGTCCGACGTGCGCAGGCTGATCCGCGAGGTGCGCGGCGCCGTTTATGAAAAGTTCGGCGTGATGCTGGAGCCGGAGATCCGGATGCTCGGGAAGTTTGAGGAGGACATATGAGATTTGTGATCGTGACCGGCATGTCAGGAGCCGGGAAAAGTACGGCGCTGAAAGTGCTGGAGGATATCGGCTTTTTCTGCGCGGGCAATATCCCGATCCCACTGGTCGAGAAGTTTACGGAGCTTGCTCTGACCTCCGAGAACGGAGAATACAGCAAGGTTGCTCTCGGCGTCGACGTCCGCAGCGGCAGAGAGATCAAAGGGCTGCAGAAGGTGCTGGAAGAACTGCTGATCAAGGGAATTTCCTGCGAGGTCCTGTATCTTGACGCGAGCGATCCGGCGCTGCTGCGCAGATACAAGGAGACGCGGCGCAGTCATCCGCTCGCGCGGGACGGGCGGATTGAGGACGGCATTGCCGCGGAACGTCTGGCTCTGGAATTTCTGAAAAAACAGGCGGATTATATCATTGACACTTCCACGCTGCTGGTGCGGGAACTGCGCGCGGAGCTTGAGAAGATCTTTGCCGGAAGCCAGGAATACCGGAACATCTACATCACGATCCTGTCTTTCGGGTTTAAGTACGGAATCCCGGGGGATTCGGATCTTGTGTTTGACGTCCGTTTTCTCCCCAATCCGTATTATCTTGACGCGCTGAAGCACAAGACAGGGCAGGATCAGGAGGTCCGTGATTTTGTCATGGGGTTTGAGGTCACGCGCCAGTTTCTCGTGAAGCTGGAGGATATGGTCGAGTTTCTGCTTCCGAACTATGTGGCGGAAGGGAAAAACCAGCTCGTCGTCAGCATCGGCTGTACCGGCGGCAAACACAGGTCGGTCACGCTGGCGAACTGCCTTTATGAATATTTGAACAAAAATTCGGGATACGGACTGAAAATCGAACACAGAGATATATTAAAGTAAAGTTTCAGACGATACGGAACAAAGGGAGAGAAATGTCGTTTTCCAGTGAGGTAAAAGAGGAATTGTCCCGTCAGGTCAGCGCCGCGCGGCACTGCCAGATCGCCGAGCTTGCGGCGCTGGTCGGCATGTGCGGGTCCGTCCTGATTTCGGCGTCGGACCGGTACTCGTTAAAAATCCATACAGAAAATTTAACTGTCGCAAGAAAGTGCTTTACATTGCTGAGAAAAACATTTAATATATGTGGTGATGTTTCCGTGCGTCTGCAGAAAAGGGACGCGCGGGGCACGCAGATATTTACGATACTGGTCAGGCAGCATGAGGATGTGCTGCGGGTTTTGCAGGCTTTAAAGCTCATTCAGGATGACGGGGAGATCATGGAGCAGATATCTCCGGCGAATCAGCTTCTGGTTCAGAATTCCTGCTGCAGGAGGGCTTTTATCCGCGGCGCTTTTCTGGCGGCCGGCTCGATCAGCGATCCAGTCAAATCGTATCACTTCGAGATCGCGTGTTCTTCTCGCGCCAGGGCGGAGCAGCTTCAGATGCTGATACATCCGTTCGGGCCGGATGCCAGGATTGTACAGCGTAAAAAGTACCATATCGTTTATATTAAAGAAGGAGCTCAGATTGTTGATATGCTGAACATCATGGAGGCGCACGTCTCGCTGATGAATCTCGAGAATATCCGGATCGTCCGTGAGATGCGCAACGCGGTGAACCGCAAAGTGAACTGTGAGGCGGCCAATATCAGCAAGACAGTGAGCGCAGCAGTAAAACAAGTGGAAGATATACGGTATCTCCAGAGCGTCCGGGGGCTTGATTCCCTCCCGGATAATCTTGCGGATATCGCGCAGCTTCGCCTGGAGAATCCGGATGCGACGCTGAAAGAGCTTGGCATGATGCTGACGCCTGCGGT
>CANRGB010000139.1 GCA_947630005.1 uncultured Lachnospiraceae bacterium | reverse complement strand
GTAATAAGATTGGTCAAGCATGTAACTCATTCTCCTTTTCTTTGGATTCACATCTGTATCGCTCATACACATATGTAAATTTATTATACCACAACCATGCAATTTAGACAACTACTATTATAAAAAATATTTATTTAACAATCACATTGTACAAACCTGGAATTTAAATCGGAAAACGAACTATTAATTACTGATAAAACCAAGAAATGAAACCGCCAAAAACTATAAAAAACAGAAATTTTTTGTTTTGAAAATGTTAACGCGCGGCCCAGGTACTGCGGCAGCAGCTGATTTCCACGCCTGGGCCTGCGATCGAGCAGGAGACGGCTTTTCCTCCTGCCCGCTGCGCGGCCCGCATGCTGCGGCAGCAGCTAATCTCCATATGCGGGCCTGCGCATGAAAAAGGCACAGCCACAAAACTGCATTGCGGTCTGCAGTCAGGAACTGTGCCTTTTGTACAGATTCAGCCTGCGGAACGTCATCTGTACGTGTATCCCGGCAGGAGCGGCACTGCGGAGGGCCGGTTAACTGCCTCATACACAAGGAGGTATGTTTGTGTATCTTACATTGCCTCGAGACAACATTCCTCAAATAAATATGCCTGCCTACCCTGACAGACCTTCTTGCGCCGGGAAATTTCCGGCACTGCGGAGTGTTCAGCTTTACTCGGAAGCTCTTCTCTCATACCAAGCAGGTTTCCTGACTCACAGATCGCCGCTCTTCCTCCCCTTCTCACAGATATCGGGTATGCAATGGGATATTGAGGAATCGCTCCCTGTATACAGTGACCGGATCGTTCAGGCATCTCACCTGATTCCCTCTTCGGAGCCTGCGGCTCCGCACTTGGTACGGCAATATGAAATTACACAATGCCACTATAACATGCTTTGCCGGATGAGTCAACTATTTTACAATTTTTTTATTAAATTGCACTGAAATTTGTACATTATCCATAATAATCAAAAAGAAAAGATATTACGCGTTCTCGAACACGCTCCTCAGCAGTTCAAAAGCGGCCCTCTGTTTTTCCGTAAGTTCGCCGGGCATCTTAATATGAAGATTCAGATACAGATCCCCCCGCTTTCCCACCTTGGGCGGATAATTCAGACCCTGTCCGGGAATCCTCACTTTTTTGTCCGGCGGCGTCCCCGGAGGCAGGTCAAACAGGATCTCTCCCGTCATGCCGGGAATCCGGATAGTTCCCCCGAGCACCAGCGTATGAAAATCCACCGGAAAATCATAATACAGATGAAACGCCTGGCGCGTGTAGTGCGGACGGTTCCTGATGAGAATGATTACGGTATAGAAATTGTCCGGATTCTCCGCCAGAAGACGTCTGACCAGTTCGCGGCTCCTGTCTCCATACGCGACATCCTCCAGGCGATAGCGCTGGTTTTCATAGGAATTCGCGGGGATCCGCACCTCGATCTCCCATTCCTTTTCCATGTATTTCGGCGCCGCTCCGGATTTCGGGTCGACAGTACGTTCCTTAAATACGGTCCGTTTCGTCACTTCCCGGAAAGTCTCCTCCATCTCCAGCCAGACGGCAGCGCGGACGGCATGCCTGAACAGTTCCGCGTCGTCCTCCTCGTCCCTTCTGTACGGCTTTCTGTCCTCCCCGTGATTTGAGCAGTTCGCGCAGTCTCCGCTGCATCCCTCTCCTCCTTCTCCGCTGCAGTTTTCACAGCCTCCCTCTCCATGAGTATGGCTGTGTCCGTGGGCGTGCGGTTCCTGATGAGCGTTGTGCTGGGCGTGGTAACTGGACCGGTAAGCTGAATGTCCGTAATAATCATAGACCCTGCGCTTGTCCGGATTTGACAGAACGGCATACGCTTCCTGTATTTCCTGAAAGCGTTCTTTATCTTCTTCGCTGCCGGAGGAGTCCGGATGATATTTTTTGGCCAGCCTGCGGAAAGCATTCTTAATATCCTCCGCGGAAGCGTCACGGCTGACGCCGAGTATCTCATAATAATTCTGCATAATAACTTCCTTTTCTGTTCTGTACCTTCTTCAGGATCGGCGGGATGAAGAACGGACAGGAGCCTGTCCATTTTGTCTATTATACACCTGTCCGGATATCTTGTCATTTTATTTTTCCCCTGTCTGTTGCATCTTACAGATTCTCATGCTAAAATCTCAAAGAATTGCAATTTTTTTGCTTTGCACGGATTTCGCTTATACGGCGCCGCAGGGCGTACAGGCATGCGCCGGGCATCCGGCCGGCCGGTCCGGCAAAAGGAGGATTATGAACACTTCTGGAAAGAAAAAGAACTGGGGCATCCCCGGAGAAATTATTTTTATCAGCGCGCTGCTGGTATTCATCATATTTTCTTTTGTTACCTTTATAAAGGGCAACCGGCAGCGCATCCTGGAACAGAACGACAGTTTTATCGAGGCCGCTGCCGTACAGACCGCGGACAGGATCAGCGAACTGGTCAGAATGTCTCAGAACACAGTCGGGATGCTGGCCCATCTGTACGGCTCGACAATTACAAAACCCGAAATCGGGACGGACATTCTGCAGGACATGATTGACCGCTCTGATTTTGATTATATCGAATTTATCACGCCGGACGGAACGGATCTGGCGGCGGACGGACGGACCGCCGATCTTTCTGACCGGGAATATTTTCTGAACGGAATGCAGGGCAAAAGCGGTAAAACCGTGGTCTACAATTCCAGGATTACCAACGAAACGCTGCTGATTTTCTACTCTCCTTTTTACTATGAGGGGCAGATTATCGGCGTGCTGAGCGGTATCCTGCGCGGCGATACGCTTTTTAAAGTCCTTTCCTCCGACTATTTCGGAGTTCAGGGCAATACGTACCTTCTGGAGCACAACGGAAACGTCATCCTCTCTGCCGGAGACGGCACGGAGCCCGAAAACCTGCTGACCGCACTGGACGAAAACAATCTGATGTCCTCCCGTGACAAAGAGAAATTTAAGCAGGCGCTCGAAAACGGAGAATCCACCAGCTTCAACTATCAGGATTCCGACGGCGAGGGGAGCGCGTACATCACGCTTCTTGAAGACGGGGAATGGACGCTGGTACAGAGTTTCCCGTCCTCGGTGACAAAAATAATGACACGCAGTGCGAACTCTGCGGGCGTCTGGCTGGAAATCAGGCTTTTAGCCGCTTTTCTGGCATATGTCCTGTACCTTCTTGTCAAGAACAGGGCGCAGAAGGACCGGCTGGTATCTGAGAAGCAGGAAATATCGCGGATTGTGGATACAGTCACACAGCTCTTTACCCGCTTTTCTCATATAAACTTCGACAATGATACGTACGAATATCTGGAGGACAAAAAAGGAGACGCGCCGGAACGCGGAAACTACACGGACCTGATCCGTTATCTGAAAACGAAATATATCCCCGGGGATGAGGTCAGCGAAAAGATGGGCGTGATCATTTCCCGCGAATTTATCCAGGAACATCTGTCGGAGGACGTCCCCTATCTGCAGTATGAATACCAGATCGACATGGGCGGGCAGCGCTGGGAAAATATTTCAATCCTCTGCCTGAAGAGAAACGGCGGAGTTCCGTCGCAGGTCCTGTTCGCGATTCAGGACGTGACCGCTTTGAAGGAACGCGAGCAGCAGATCCGTCTTGCTCTTCAGAACGCGTCCGATGCTGCCGAGGCCGCCAGCCGCGCCAAGTCGGATTTCCTTGCCCGAATGTCCCACGACATCCGCACGCCGATGAACGCGATTATGGGAATGACCACTGTCGCCGCCATGCACATGGACGATCATGACCGGCTGGCCGACTGCCTTGATAAAATTACCATCTCCAGCCGTCATCTCCTGGCTCTGATCAACGATGTGCTCGACATGTCCCGAATCGAGAGCGGCAAAGTCACGCTTTCCGAGGAGGATTTCCGCATCACGGACATGGCGGAGAGCATTGCGGTGATCATCCGGCCGCAGGCCAGGAACAAACAGCAGGATCTGAGCATCTGTATTCCGGAACTTCTGCACGAAAATGTACGCGGAGACGCGCTCAGGCTGCGCCAGATTTTCGTAAATATCCTTGGCAACGCGGTGAAATTCACACCGGACAAAGGCGCCATCACGTTCTCCATCCGTGAGCTTTCCTCCCAGATCCAGGGCGTCGGCTATTTTGAATTTGTCTGCGAGGATACCGGGATCGGTATGGATGAGGAGTTTATCAAAACCATCTTCGATCCTTTCACACGGTCGCAGCACTCCATCAGCCAGAATATTGAGGGAACCGGTCTCGGAATGTCCATCACACATAATATTGTCCGCATGATGAACGGCGAACTTCTGGTTGAAAGCCGGCCCGGCGCCGGCTCAAAATTCACGGTCCGGATTCCTCTAAAACTGCAGGATACGGAAACGGAGATGGTTCCGCAGACAGAGGCGGCCAGCCTGGAGCAGGCTGATTACAGCGGGAAGCGCATTCTTCTCGTGGAAGACAACGAACTCAACCGGGAGATCGCGGAGGAACTTCTCTCTTACATCGGTGTCAGTGTGGAACAGGCTGAGAACGGGCAGGCTGCTGTAAATCTGTTTGAAAAAAGCCCGCTCTTCTACTATGATCTGATCTTTATGGATATTCAGATGCCCGTCATGAACGGCTATGACGCAGCGCGGCATATTCGCGGTCTGACCCGTGAGGACGCGCGCAGGATCCCGATTATCGCCATGAGCGCGAATGCTTTCGACGACGACATCCGCCTGACCCGCGAATCAGGCATGAACGATCATGTGGCAAAACCGGTAGAAGTCGACAAACTTCTGGGAACGCTGAATAAGTGGCTGTCCTGACCGGACCCATCCGGCAGTTTTGAAAAATGCGGACCGCCGTTCTTCCCTTCAAAAACTTCGACGGCCGAAAAACGGCACGGTATCCATCACGGGTACCGTGCCGTCTCTGATTTTATGCGCAGGCCCGTGTAAGGAAGTCAGCTGCTGACGCAGCACACGGACCGCGCGGCGGGCAGGAGAAAAAACCGCCCCTGCTCGATTCAGGTTCTCCGAAATCTCATATCCCGAAATTTATTTTGCAGCTTTCGCAGCAGCCTCAACTACATGGCTGACCAGTACGGATGTCGTAACGCTTCCGACACCGCCCGGAACCGGAGTAATCGCGTCCACGATCGGCTCTACCGCAGCATAATCAACATCGCCGCAAAGCTTGCCTTCCGCGTTTACATTGATGCCTACGTCGATCACAACCTGGCCCGGCTTCACATACTCAGCACCCACAACGCCTGCACGTCCTGCCGCTACGATCAGGATATCCGCCTCGCGTGCCACGGACGGCATATCGACTGTCTTTGTATGGCAGATTGTAACGGTCGCGTTCTTCTTTACAAGCATCATTGCAGCCGGCTTTCCTACAACAAGGCTGCGGCCGATCACAACGGCCTTTTTGCCTGTGCAGTTGATTCCGTAGTGATCCAGAATCTCCATGCATGCCTGCGGTGTGCACGGCGGGAATCCGACCGCCTTGCCCGTGAACACGCCTGACATGGAACCGTCTGTCATACAGTCGACATCCTTCGCCGGATCCAGCGCGTTCTCGATCAGGTTCTGATTCAGATGCTTCGGAAGCGGACGGAACAGCAGAACGCCGTGGATCTTCTCGTTCTTGTTCACATCATCGATCACTTTGAGGAGCTCTTCCTGTGTAACGTCAACCGGAAGAAGGATCTTCTCGCATGCAACGCCAAGAGTCTCACAGCGCTTTGTCGCGCCTCTCTCATAGGAGATGTCGCTCTCATTCTCACCGACACGGATGATGCCAAGCGTCGGGTTTACACCTTTCTCTTTCAGTTCCGCAACCTTTGCCTTGATACGCTCGTTCAGCGCAGCCGTTACTTCTTTTCCTAATAATTGCTTTGCCATTTTATCTCCTTTCGCACCCTTATTCGTGCGTTCTGCCCTGTCCGCCGGTCAGACGGACAGAGCCTTGTCTGCATATACCGGAATCATTTCTCCCTGTGGAACCGGAGAAGATTCCCTGTCAACATCCTATTTCAGTCTTCCAAGCACGCTCGCAAAAATCTCGTCTGCCATCGGCGGATACTTTTCGAGCATCGCGTCTGCCTTCGCGTTGAGTTCAGCCGCATACTCTTTGTTCGCCATAGACTTCGTGTTGATATAAACGTTCAGGCTTGCTCCCATCAGGGCTGCCTTGCAGAACGCGGCGCCAACGCCGGCGTCGCTGATCGCCAGAGTGGAACCCTTTGCGGCAAACTCCTTGATGAGCTCGATTGCCTCACAGCATTTTTCCATGATCTCCATCGGAACCGAGCAGGCGTCTTTCAGCACAATCTCCATCACGCGGGCCTTCTCAGCTTTCTCCTCCTCGGTCGCGCGCGGCATGCCGTAAGCCTTTGAGAGCGGTTCAAACACTTCCGCATCTCTCTCAACAAGCCTGAGAAGCTCAGCCTGGAGCTTGTCGCATTTTTCCTTCAGCTCATACATCTCAGCCTCGACATCGGCATATTTTTTCTTGCCGACCGTCAGGCTGCCTACCATATTTCCAAGCGCCGTGCCGACTGCGCCGACCAGAGCGGAGGCGCCGCCGCCGCCCGGAACCGGAGCCTTGGAAGCAAGTACATCGATAAATTCATTACACGGTACAGTTGAAAATCCCATCTCAGTCTACCTCCTTGCAGATCCGGCTTTTAGAACAGGCCGGAAATCTTGCCCGTAGCGTCCACGTCGATGCGCTCTGCCGCCGGTACCTTCGGAAGGCCAGGCATCGTCATGATCTCGCCCGTCAGCGCTACGATGAAGCCCGCGCCCGCGGAGATCTTCAGGTTGCGGACCGTAATCTCGAAGCCTTCCGGCGCTCCCAGCTTCGTCTGGTCGTCCGTCAGCGAGTACTGCGTCTTCGCCATGCAGATCGGGCAGTGGCCGTAGCCAAGATCCTCAAGCTGCTTCGCCTGCTTCTGCGCGTTCGCCGTAAGGACTGCCTTCGTTCCGCCGTATACCTTCTGTACGATCTGGTCCAGCTTCTCCTGGATGCTTCCGTCAAGCTCATAGCTGTAGGTGAAGTCGTTCGGCTCCTCTACCAGACGTACCACTTCCTCTGCCAGCTTCACGCCGCCTTCGCCGCCCTTTGCCCATACTTCGGACAGGGCAACATTCACGCCGAGCTCCTTGCACTTCGCTTCCACAAGGTCAAGCTCTGCCTTCGTGTCTGTCGGGAACGCGTTGATCGCAACCACGCACGGAAGCTTGTAGACGTTCTTGATGTTGCTGACATGCTTCAGCAGGTT
>CANRGB010000138.1 GCA_947630005.1 uncultured Lachnospiraceae bacterium | reverse complement strand
AGTTGTTCTTGCCGAGTTCTGAAATGATGGAGGATTATCATGCTGAAGGTCGGAGTATTTATACAGAACAGATATGAGATTATTTCCAGGATCGGTTCCGGCGGCATGGCCGACGTGTACAAGGCCAAGGACCACAAGCTGAATCGTTTCGTGGCGGTCAAAGTGCTGAAAAAGGAATTCCGGGAGGACAAGGAGTTTATCTCGAAATTCAAGGTGGAGGCCCAGTCCGCGGCCGGACTTGCCCACGCGAATATCGTGAATATTTATGATACGGGAGAGGAAAACGGAATCTACTACATTGTGATGGAGCTTGTCGACGGGATTACGCTGAAGGCCTATATCGAGAAAAAGGGAAGGCTTTCGGTCAGAGAGACGACCAGCATCGCGCTTCAGATTTCCGCGGGGCTTGAGGCGGCTCATAACAACGGCATTGTTCACCGGGATGTCAAACCACAGAATATCATTATTTCCACGGACGGAAAAGTGAAAGTGGCCGATTTTGGAATCGCCCGCGCCTCGACTTCCAACACGATCAATTCCAGCGTCATGGGATCGGTGCATTACAGTTCGCCGGAGCAGTCGCGCGGAGGCTACAGCGACGCGAAGAGCGACATCTATTCCCTGGGTATTACGATGTACGAGATGCTGACCGGACGGGTGCCGTTTGACGGGGATACCCCGGTGTCGGTGGCGATCAAGCATCTGCAGGAAGAGCTGCGCGAGCCGCGCGAACTTTTCCCGGAGATTCCGGTCAGCACAAACCAGATCGTGGTAAAATGTACGCAGAAGAGTCCGGACCGCCGCTATTCCAATATGTCGGAGCTGATCCGCGATCTCAGGGAGTCCCTTGTGAATCCGGACGGAAATTTTGTGACGCTGCAGACGGTGGATCACAAGTCAAAGACGAGGATCATGTCGAAGGAGGAAGTCAGCCAGATCAACGCGGAGAGGAATATGCCTTCCTATGATGATTCTCTGGATATCGGCGCCGCCGGCCGCCTGAACGGTCCGTCCTCCGGGGAGGACAGAAACCGGAGGTATCAGCCGGGCAGTTATTATCAGCATACAGGTTATCAGGAAGTTCCGGCGCATTCTCCGGATGAGGACGACGGAAGATGGAGTCCGGATTATGAACTGCAGGAAGATGAGGAACAGGAGTATGATCCTTATTATGACGCGTACGACGATCCGCAGGACTACGGGTTCCATGAAAACGACTATAAATTCGAGGAAGACGGCGGTTATTCGAGGCGCAGGAAGGCGCGCGGAGAGAGGGAGAACGATATCGGAATCAACCCCAGGCTGGAAAAAGCCGTCACGGTCGGAGGAATCATCGTTGCCGTGATCATCGGCTGCGTATTTCTCTCCCTGCTTGCGAACGCGGTCGGCCTGTTCAGCTTTGCCCACAGGAGCCTGGGGAAGAACCAGACGGAGCGGACGACCGAAGGCCGTGTGACGGAAAAGAAGGAGGAAAAAACGACGAGCGCGCCGGCAGAAGCCGAACTGACTGAAGTGCCGAAACTGACGGATATGCCGGAGGACGACGCGAAAGCGCTTCTGCAGGAACTTGGATTTGCCGCGGAGAAATCCGGAGAAGAAGAGTCGCCGGAGCATGACGCGGGCGTTGTGATCCGCCAGGATCCCGAAGCGGGAACCAAAGCCGCCCCGGGCAGCAAGATCAGCTACATAGTGAACAGTTATCAGGGGATCGTTCTTCAGAGTCTTGCGAATGAGGAGAAAAGCACCGCGCAGGCGTATCTTCTGACACAGGGACTGCAGTGTACGATTGACGAGACCAGATACAGCGACACGGTTGCGGCGGGCTATGTGATTTCCACGGAACCGGCCGCGGGAGCGGTGCTTCAGCCAAACGATGTGGTAACTCTGTACGTAAGCCAGGGAGCGGAAGTGGATGCCCCGCAGGTTTCGGTTCCAGACTGCTATTACTGTGATGAAGATATCACGACGCAGCGGTGCGAACTGTACGGGCTTGGCGTTCCGATTTTTGAATATGAGGCGAGCAGCGCGGTCAACAAAGGGTTTGTGATCCGTCAGGATCCGGCGGCCGGAACCAGCGTGCCGGAAGGAACGGTCGTGACTTTTGTGGTCAGTACGGGGCCTTCCTTTAGCGATACGGATATTTCCATAAATTCCGGATCGGGAGGAATCTGGAAATGCAACGCCTCCTTGTCCACGCCGGAAGGGTACGCCGGAGAAAACGTCCAGATCGATCTGGAGCAGAACGGCGTTGTAACGACGATCTTTACCGGACATGCGGAGTTTCCGTATCAGCTCAGTGTTCAGGGAGCGGACGGCGTGGAGACCGGAACGGTTTATATTTACCTGCTGGACGAAATAACCGGGGAGGCGGTCAGAACGATCGAGTATCCGGGAATCACATTTTCAAGGACAGGCGGTTGAGATGCAGGGGAAGATTATCAGAGGAGTAGGAGGATTTTATTACGTTCATATGCCGGACGGTTCCGTTTATGAGTGCCGGGCGAAAGGGATCTTCCGCAAAGAAAAGATCAAGCCGCTCGTTGGGGACAACGTGGAGATATCGGTCACCTGCGCGGAGGATATGGAAGGAAATGTAGACCGTATCCTTCCGAGGAAAAATACGCTGTTCCGCCCGGCGGCGGCGAATGTGGACCAGGCGCTGGTCATCTTCGCCGCCGCGAGCCCGAAGCCGAATCTGAACCTGCTGGACCGTTTTCTGATCATGATGGCGAAACAGGAGATACCGGTTCTGATCGCGTTCAATAAGACGGATCTTGTCGGCGGCGGGGAGCCGGAAACCCTGAAGCGGACATATGAAGCCTGCGGTTTTCAAGTGTTCCTTCTCAGCGTGCTTCAGGGGCAGGGGACGGAGGAACTGAAAAAGGCGCTCTATGGAAAGACGACCATCGTGGCCGGTCCGTCCGGGGTCGGAAAATCCTCCTTGACCAATATCCTTCAGGGAAATGTCAGGATGGAGGTCGGGGAAGTCAGCCGGAGAATCGACCGGGGACGTCATACCACGCGTCATACGGAACTGATCGCGCTTGGATGCGAGACGTATTTTCTTGACACGCCGGGTTTCTCCTCTCTGTATCTTCAGGGGATCAGGGCGGAGGAACTTCGGAATTATTTCCCGGAGTTTCTTTCTTACGAGCCGCGCTGCAGGTTTCAGGGTTGCATGCATATTCACGAACCGGACTGCGCGGTAAAAGAAGCGGTATCGGAGGGGAAAATCGACCGGTCCCGGTATGAAAACTATGTCCAGCTTGCCGGAGAACTGAAAAATATGAAAAAATATTAAAAATATAGTTATTATCTTGAGGAGGAAGAAAAGTGAGAAAGAATATTTTGGCGCCGTCAATCTTGTCCGCGGATTTCAGACATCTGGAACAGGATGTGCTCGCGGCGGCAGAGGCCGGAGCGGAATATCTGCACATCGACGTTATGGACGGGATGTTTGTACCGAGCATCTCTTTCGGGATGCCGGTGATCGAATGTATCCGCAGGTCGACGGACTGTTTTTTTGACGTGCACCTGATGATCGAGTCGCCGGAGCGGTACATTGAGAACTTTGTAAAATGCGGAGCGGACAGCATCACCGTTCACGCGGAGGCGACAAAGCATCTGCACAGAGCCATCCAGCAGATCAAAAGCTGCGGGGTGCGCGCAGGCGCCGCGCTGAATCCGTCCACCCCGCTGAGTGCGCTGGACTATGTGCTTGAGGATCTGGATATGGTACTGATCATGACCGTCAATCCGGGCTTCGGAGGGCAGAGCTACATACCGCAGATGACCGAAAAGATCAGAACGCTCCGGCAGCGCGCGATGGCTGTGAAACCGTCGCTCGACATCGAGGTGGACGGCGGAATCAAGACGAACACGATCCGGACGGTCCTTGAGGCGGGCGCCAATGTCTGCGTTGCCGGCTCCGCCGTGTTCGGAGAGGATATCAGGGGAAAGGTTCAGGAATTTCTTGCGATCATGAAAGAATATCCGGAATGGAACTGAAAAGTTTTCGACAAAATTTTCGCGCCGCGTCCGCTGTTTCGCGGCGAAAAAAGCGGTTTTATCAGGAAAAACGGGAAGCACCGGCGAAAGCGGCCGGTGCTTTTTGGACGAAAAACGGACGGCCTTGTAGAAATGTGTCGACAAGTTTTTCCCGGGCGGGCTTGCCACCTGTCGGTTTCTGTGCTAAACTGTGACTTGCTACAAAAGATTGTAAAATAAAGTACGAAAAGAAGAAAAGATGTCGAAAAATACAAACAAATTAAAAAGCAAAAAATAAAATACAAAAGAACAAAAAACGTAAAAACAAAAGAGTTCTAAAAAACAAAAGAAATTCAGAAAACAAAAGAATTCTGGAACACGTGAGATTAAAAACAAAAGAATTACGAAGAACGAAAGAAATTCAGAAAACAAAAGAATTCCATGCGGCAAAAAACCGAAAGATAAAAGAATCCGAAATACGTAAGACCAAAGTATAAAACATTCCGATAAAATATCAGAAAAGACAGGAGAGAAAGATCATGAAACTGGGCATCGTTGGACTGCCGAATGTAGGCAAAAGCACATTGTTTAATTCTCTGACAAAGGCGGGAGCGGAATCCGCGAACTATCCGTTCTGTACGATCGATCCGAATGTGGGGATCGTCGCCGTACCGGATTTCAGGCTGAAACTGCTTGCGGATCTCTATAATTCCGCGAAGGTGACGCCGGCGGTTATTGAATTTGTGGATATTGCGGGACTTGTAAAAGGAGCCTCGAAAGGGGAAGGCCTGGGCAACCAGTTCCTTGCGAATATCCGGGAAGTCGACGCGGTGGTGCACGTGGTCCGCTGCTTCGAGGATTCCAACGTGATCCATGTGGACGGGGATGTGAATCCGCTGAGAGATATCGAGACGATCAATCTTGAACTGATTTTTTCTGATCTGGAGATACTTGAGAGAAGGATCGCGAGGACGGCGAGAGCCGCGAGAAACGACAAAGGCCAGGCGAAGGAGCTTGAGCTTCTGAAAAAGCTGAAGGAGCATCTCGAGGAAGGCCGCCTCGCGATCACATACGAGACAGAAGATGAAGACGAACAGGGCTGGCTGCAGGAGTACAATCTTCTGACTGCCAAGCCGGTCATCTTTGCCGCGAATGTCGGGGAAGACGACCTCGCGGACGACGGGGAGTCGAATCCCCATGTCGCGCAGGTGCGCGCGTTCGCGAAGGAGAGCGGCAGCGAGGTATTCGTCATCTGCGCGAAGATCGAGCAGGAGATCGCGGAGCTTGACGACGACGAAAAGCAGATGTTTCTGGAAGATCTCGGATTAAAAGAGTCCGGACTGGAGAAACTGATAAAGGCAAGCTACAGCCTGCTCGGCCTGCTCAGCTATCTCACGGCGGGCGAGAAAGAGACCAGGGCCTGGACGATCAAGAAGGGCATGAAGGCTCCGCAGGCGGCCGGGAAAATTCACTCGGATTTTGAACGCGGGTTTATCCGCGCGGAGGTTGTCAATTACCAGGATCTTCTGGACTGCGGTTCCTATGCCGCGGCGAAGGAAAAGGGTCTGGTGGGACTTGAAGGGAAAGATTATGTGGTCAAGGATGGAGATGTGATCCTCTTCCGCTTTAATGTATGAGAGGTTTTCTATGGTTGGAACAATCCGCTTTCCTCATCTGGGAATTACGCTGCCGTATGTGATCAGATCCGTGAACATATTCGGGTTTGAGATCGCCTGCTACGGCATGGTGCTGGCGGCAGCGATGGTGGCGGGGATTCTTCTGGTAATGAAGATTGCCGAACAGACCGGACAGAGCCGGGACGACTATTTTGATCTGGGAATGACCGCCATCCTGGCGGCGGTCATCTGCGCGAGGATCTATTATGTGGCGTTTTCCTGGGATTACTACAGCAGCCACATAAAGGAAATTTTTAATCTGCGGGGCGGCGGTCTTGCGATTTACGGAGGAATCGCCGGAGGGGCGGCGGCGGCGGCCGTCTTTAGCAGAATACGAAAGATGAGTTTTCTGCAGGCGGCCGACACGATCGTTCCGGCCCTGGCCCTCGGGCAGATGATCGGACGCTGGGGAAATTTTTTCAACAGAGAGGCGTTTGGGGGCTATACGGACAACCTGTTTGCGATGCAGCTTCCGGCAGGTGACGTGAGAGCTTCCGAGATCACGCGGGAAATGTCAGAGCACATGCAGAAGATCGGAGACGTTCTCTATGTGCAGGTGCATCCGACGTTTCTGTATGAATCTCTCTGGAATCTGGGCGTGTTTTTGATCCTGATGTTCCTGACTTTCAGGATCCGTTCCGCATCCCGCGGCACAGCAGCCCTGTGGTACCTGCTTTTGTATGGAACCGGGCGGTTCTGGATCGAAGGACTCCGGACGGATCAGCTTCTGCTGACGGGGACGTCCATTCCGGTTTCCCAGCTTCTCTCGGCGGTACTGGCGGCGGCCGCGGCGGTCTGCCTTGTAATAAAAAGGATAACACGAAACACAGCAGCTGTGAAAGGAACAAAAGAATATGAAAGCAAAAGAGATACTGGCGGAAAAGATTGAAGAGGAACGCAGAAAGCTGGATACGATGCTTGACGCGGGCAATGCAAAAGGCGCGTACACGCAGAGTCTGGTTGTGGATAAACTGATCGAACGGTATCTGGAAATGTAGCGGCGGCGCAGTTTTGTCCGCGTCCGGAAGAAAAACGGTCATTTAAAGGGCGGTTGTCCGCCGTACGGCGGATTCTGTCGGACGAGTTCGGAATTTGTAGAAATCCCGAACTCGTTTTTTTAAGTTAACAAAATTGTAATATATTTTTTCTCACGTCCCCTTGTATTTCACTTAAAATTCCTGTAATATAGGGGACAGGTGGTGGAAGATGGTGCGTTATTGGAAGCAGGTGGGGACAAATCCCATGCTTTTCAAAACGACTGACGTGCGCACCAGAAAAGCAGCAGAAGACAGGGGCGGATCGATGCTGGGGAGCGGCATCCGGCCTGCAGTGCTGGAAGCAGGTGTGTCATTATGTTTATGGGCGAGTATAATCATACGATTGATACCAAAGGCAGACTGATCATCCCTTCCAGGTTCAGAGAACAGCTGGGCAGAGAATTCATTGTGACGAAGGGTTTGGATGGCTGCCTGTTTGTGTTCTCCAAAAATGACTGGAATATCTTCGAGGAAAAGCTGTGCACTCTGCCGCTGTCACAAAAGAGCGCCAGGAAATTCACACGGTTTTTCGTGTCGGGGGCATGCATATGCGAGCCGGACAAGCAGGGGAGAATTCTCTTGCCGCAGACGCTGAGAGAATTTGCGGGTCTGGAGAAGGATGTGGTGCTGGC
>CANRGB010000137.1 GCA_947630005.1 uncultured Lachnospiraceae bacterium | reverse complement strand
TCCCCGTCAAAGTACCCTCCAAATGACAGATACCGCCAGTCCTGCTCATTCTCCGCGGAAAGGCTGTGCGCCGCTAGTGTCTCATTTACCGCGTCAAGCCTCGTCTGATATTCGGCCTCGTCAAATGAATAGGCGCAGAATTCCAGTTGTCTCGGGTAGCGTCCGTACAGCCGGTCCTCGTTTCCGATATAACAGCAGAAGACACAGGCGAGCATGACCATCACAGAGGTGGACAGGATGCAGATGGATGCAAGACCTGCGCCGTTGCGCTTCATCCGGTACACCATCGACGAGACGGAGATGAAATGATTCGCTTTGTAATAGTAGCGTCTGTTTTTCTGCAGCAGGCGGCACAGAACGACGGATCCCGCGATAAACAGCAGGTAGGTCGCCAGAATGACCATACCGACCGCGACAAAAAACGCAAGCAGCGCGCTGATCGGATCCTGAATGGTGACCGCGATATAGTAAGCTGCCGCAAGGATCGCGGCCCCGAGAAGCGCCAGGATCCAGTTCGCCTTCGGAGGTTTCTCCCCGACCGCCGTACTGTGCAGCAGATCGACCGGTTTTGACTTCCCGACCTGCCAGAGCGCGTGCACCAGGATCAGCACGAAAATGACCGCAAATATCATCAGAGTCTGAACGACTGCGCCCACCCCAACCTGAAACCGCATGTCCGCCACATCGTTCATCACATACGCGATCCAGATCTGCGCCAGCTTCGAGAACAGAATCCCGCAGAACAGTCCTCCTCCGAACGATACCGCCGCCATGATCAGGCCTTCCCACAGAAGGATCCGGGCGATATTTTTCTTGTCCATTCCGAGTATGTTGTACAGGCCAAATTCCTTCTTCCGGTTCCGGATCAGGAATGAGTTTGTGTAGAACAGGAAGATGGCGGCGAACAGCGTGAACACCCAGCTTCCCATCATCAGCATGCTCTGAAGGATGTCTCCGCCTTTCATCACCGTCACCTGCGGGCTGTCCTTCAGATAATTGAAAATATAATACATCATAACCATGATGACGCAGGTCAGAAGGTACGGAGCGTATGTCCGCTGGTTCCTTCTGATTCCGGTCAGCGCCATCTTCGGATAAAACAGAACGCGCCGTTTCATGAGCGGTCACCTCCTGTCGCGAGTATCGTGAGCGTATCCGATATCTTCTGATAGAGCTGCTCGTTCGTGCTGTTCCCTCGGTAAAGCTGGTGATATACTTCCCCGTCTTTGATAAAGAGCACGCGCCCCGCATGGCTCGCGGCCTTGACCGAATGCGTCACCATCAGGATCGTCTGTCCCTCCTCGTTGATCGAGGCAAACAGCCGCAGCAGATCGTCGGTTGAGCGCGAATCGAGCGCCCCGGTCGGCTCGTCGGCGAGCACGATCTTCGGATTGTTGATCAGCGCTCTCGCCACGGCCGCGCGCTGCTTCTGTCCGCCGGAAACCTCATACGGATATTTTTTCAGGATTGTCTCGATCCCCAGCTTTTTCGCGAGCGGGACAAGCCGCTCCTGCATCTCTTTGTAGGACTTTCCCGCAAGCACGAGCGGAAGAAAAATATTGTCCTCCAGCGAGAACGTATCCAGCAGATTGAACTCCTGAAACACAAAGCCGAGATTGTCGCGCCGGAACGCCGCCCGCTCCGATTCTTTTACCGTGGAGAATTCCCTTTCATTGAGCATGACCAGACCGCCGCTCGGCCGGTCCAGCGCGGCCAGGATGTTGAGCAGCGTCGTCTTTCCCGCGCCGCTCTCTCCCATAATCGCCACGTACTCCCCCTTTTCCACGTCAAAAGACACATTCGAGAGTGCCTGCACCTGATTGCCGCCGAAACGCGTCGTATAAACTTTTTTCAAATGTTTGACTGATAAAATGGTCATTCTTTCCTTCCTCCCCGAAATTTCTTCCGTCCGCCTGGCGGCGCCGAAACGCCGGCGTGTGAACTGTCTGTATTTTATCAGTCTGCTGGCCGTCCTGCCATTCATCTTCCTTACACGAACCTTACATTCTTGTAAGTTATGTCATCGTTCCGCTCCAATATCCGTTCGTTAGCAGCCGCAAAGAGGCAGGACGTCCGGAATCGCTAAACTTAATACATGATGTTGGGGTCAAAAGATGCCAAACGGATTGTTCCGTGCTTCGCACTCCCACAATCCTGCATCAAGACATTGACTCACTCCACCACGATCCCGGCGTTCTGAAGCCCGATGCGCACCTGCGTTCCGACACCAGGTTCGGACGTGATCGCAAGAGAATGACCCAGATTCTCGCAGATCCTGCGGCAGAGATAAAGTCCAAGCCCGCTCGCGCGGTTCTGCGTTCTTCCGTTGATCCCTGTATAGCCGCGCTCAAACACCCGCGGCAGATCCTCCGGCGCGATGCCGATTCCCTCGTCCGCGATGCAGAGCGTCTTCGGCTCCTCCAGCGTGATCGAGATCGTCCCTTTTTTCGTATATTTGAGCGCGTTCGTCAGAATCTGGTCGATCACGAACTTCAGCCATTTTTCATCTGTCACGGTCCGCGCGGACAGCGGCTCATACGCCAGACTCAGTTTCCTTCGGATAAACGCCGGCGCATGGCGGCGCACCACCTGCCGCACGATCCCGTCCAGGTCGTATTCCCGGAAGACGTAATCCGTCTCGTCCGCATCCAGACGCAGATAGCAGAGCACCATCTCGACGTACTGCTCGATGCGGTTCAGCTCTTCCTTCAGTTCCGCGCTTTCGGGAAAATCGCCGTCCTGCAGAAGCAGGCGCATCGCTGCGATCGGCGTCTTGATCTGATGCGCCCAGACCGTATAGTAATCCACCGTCTCGCGATAGCGTTCTTCCATCTGCTCGGCCATCCGTCTTCTGTCCGCGCACACCTGTCTCAGCATTTCCTGATATTCCTTCTCCCAGAGATTCCGGGGAGACGGAAAATGCTCTGCCGCAAACGAAAGTTCCTTTTTCAGCACCTTCAGCTCATAAAAACGCGTGCGGAAACGCCTGTACCCGAACAGCAGAAAAATGACCCCGAAAAAGAGGCAGAGGCTCCCGGCGTATCCCACCGCGTCCAGCGGAAGCCTAAGCAGCCAGAATACCGCGGTGTTCACCGCATAGACCAGCGCCAGCAGCGCGATCGGGTATCTGTAATTTTTCAGATATTGTAAAAACATACCGCCCTTCATCCTTTCCTCTGATCCTCCCATATCTTCCGGGAGCCCGGCATGATCTGTTTTCCGTGCCGCCTTTACTCCCGTATCATATATCCCATCCCTTTTCGTGTCAGGATAAAATCCTTCAGCCCTTCGCCCGCAAGTTTTCTGCGCAGCCGCGTGATATTGACCGTGAGCGTATTCTCGTCCACAAAGCTGTCGGTCTCCCACAGCCGGAGCATCAGTTTGTCCCGGCTCACGATCCGCCCTTTCTCCGAAAGAAGCGTCCGCAGGATACGGTACTCATTCTTCGTCAGCTCGATCTTTTTTCCCTGGAAAGACAGGCTCGCGTCCGAAGTATTCAGGACCGCGCCCTGATGTTCAAGAACTTCCGCGGAAAACGGCCCCTTCCACGCCGGCATGTCCGCATCCGCCGATCCCGCCGCCGGAGCAGACCGTTCCGCGCCGGAGCCTTCCGCCCCCGGTCCCGGCATCCTCCTCCCGGTCTTTTCCGCCTCCGGCACGGACGCGCCCGCAGCAGAGCGTGTCATTTCCGGCGCGAAATCATAAGCGCGCCGGAGCACCGCCTGGATCTTTGCCGTCAGCACATTCAGATCAAAGGGCTTCGCGATAAAATCATCGCCTCCCATATTCATCGCCATGACAATATTCATATTATCGGAGGCCGACGACAGAAATACGATCGGAACCTTTGAGAACTTCCGGATCTCCCCGCACCAGTAATAACCGTCAAAGCAGGGCAGTATGATATCGAGCAGGACCAGATGCGGCTCATACCGCCTGAATTCTCCCGTGATATCCCGAAAATCCTCCGCGCACTTCACCTCAAATCCCCACGATCCGATCTGCCGGCACATGGCGCCCGCAATCACCGGGTCGTCCTCCACAATCAAAATCCGGTACATAACCATTCCCTCCACTCTGACGAAGATCCTCCGCCCCCTTTTATCCGTGAAAGGCGGAACAGGCGGTATACCCAGAAAGGCCAGCCGGCACATATCCGCCGGCTGGCCCTGCTGTATCCTCTGCGTTTCCGCTTTTATTTCTGATTTTTACTCCCGATTCCTGTCTCCGAAAACGTTTTTTTCGTGTTCTTTATTTTTTTCGCCGCTCTCTTTCCCGCCGCGTTCTTTATTCTTCCGCTGCTTTTGCTCTCTCCTGCCGCGCTCTTTATTTTTTCCGCTGTTTTTTGTTCTCTCTCTTGTATTCGTACATCCGGTTGTCGGCAGTCTGAATCACCTCGTCGAACGTCCGGGAATCCTCCGCGGCGTCCATCTCCACAAGCCCGTAACTGAAGCTGCGGGGATAGTCCTTCCCCCCGGCCCGGCTGAAGCTGTGGCGGGCGCTCTCTAATTTGGCCATCGCAAACTCGGCAGAGCAGTCCGGCAGAATCAGGCAGAACTCGTCGCCTCCCACGCGGGCGAATATATCCGTGCTGCGGAATCTGTGGCGGATCGTGGAGACAAACAGCCGTATATATTCGTCTCCCTCGTTATGTCCGTAGGTGTCGTTTACGTATTTCAGGCCGTCCAGATCGAGATAACACAGCGTAAACTGCGCTTTCTGTTCAAGCAGCTCCTGCATATATTCGGTAAAATACAGACGGTTATAGATTCCGGTGCCCGCGTCGTGATACGCTTTCATCGCCATATCCTGCTCCGCTTCGCGGTCCGCGGTGATGTCATTGATGATATGGGCCCAGGCCGCCCTTCCTCTCCACTCGACGGGAAAGGTCGTGATCCTGTAAATCCGGCCGTTGTCCCCGTTTACTTCCCACACCCGCTCATCCAGAGTCTCCTGCCATTCCAGCAGTCTGCGGCGGAATGAAAGCTGACTGCCGCAGCCATTGCACAGACGCCCGCCGTCTGAATCCCGCCGGTCTATATGCTTATTGCAGTAGACGATCTCCCGCGTAGCCTCATCGATCACAATGATCCATTCGTCCCGTCTCTGTGTCAGCGTCATAAGCAGATCATTGTAGCTCTCGATCAGCGCCAGATGCTCCTGCTCCGTCTTCGGATGAGAGTCCGAGTCCTTCTCCCGCTCTCTGTAGCGGGTTGCTATGACGCTGAACGCCTCGGAGACCCCGCCGGGACACACTTCCGCCTGCCGCCGGCTGTCTCCCTCCCGCGCCTCATGCATCCAGCCGGCAAGATTATCCTGCACCGCCTGAAGATTCCCGCAAAGGCAGCAGTCCTTCAGCAGATCTTCTTCGGAAAGATTTCCACGCGCAAAATCATCCGAATGTCTCAGCAGCACTTCAACCGAGCGCTGAAGCCGTTCCAGCTCCACTCCCATCTCCCGAAAAGGTTCATCCAGATCCCTGATATCAATTTCATGAATCTGCGCGTCATTGAGAATACTCCGGAGATATCCCAGAAGCAGCTCATAATTCCTGTTCTTCGTCATACATCCTCACTCTTCTCTCTGTCCCCTCGCATATCTGCCCGTCTTCCGCTGTTCTGGACAGAGCTCCCCCCGCTTGCCGCGATTACTGTCTCAGCCGGAAATAAATATGTTTCTGTCCGCCGCTTGCGCGTCTTTTGTCGATTTCATAGCAGCCAAGAGAATTGACAAACGGGGTCAGCTTTGAAAACCCATAATTTCTCACGTCAAAATCAGGAATCCTCTTGGAAAGCTGATCGCCGAGCTTCCCGGAGAACAGCCAGCCGTCCTCGTCGGAAAACTTCTTGATGATCGCGTCGATCGTCCTGCGGATCCGCTTCAGATCCTCCCGGCGCTGCTGGATCTCCCGGCTCTGAACCTCCTGTTTTGCTCCCTTTACCTTCGGAACCGCTTCCCTTTTCTTGGCCGCCGGGCTCTCCGGCAGCTTTGCCTTCTCCCGCTGGGCGATCGTCTCCTCGGCCTCCTCCTTCTGCTGGTTTGAATACAGCAGATCGAGATATTTGAACTGATTGCAGGCGGAGATAAAAGGCTTCGGGGTCTTCTCCTCGCCCATTCCGATCACCTGCATGCCTGATTCCCGCAGCCGGGCGACCAGCCGCGTAAAGTCGCTGTCCGAAGACACAATGCAGAAGCCGTCTACCGTCCGCGAATACAGAATATCCATCGCGTCAATGATCATCGCCGAATCCGTCGAATTCTTCCCCGTCGTATAGCTGTACTGCTGCATCGGAATGATGGAATTGTTCAGAAGCACGCTCTTCCAGGAAGCCAGCCGCGGACTCGTCCAGTCCCCGTAAATCCTCTTGTATGTCGCAACGCCGTTGTTTGCCGTCTCATCCAGTATGATCTTGATATATTTATCCGAAATATTTTCCGCGTCAATCAATATGGCAAACCGTAATTCATTATCCATGCAAACTCCCCCGCGCCACGGCCGTTCTGCCGCCGCGGCAAATGAATCCATCTTTATATATGCATAAAAACTCACGGTATGATTATAACCCAAACTGTTCAATATGTACAGTAAAGTTTTGCATGATTAATAAATTTTTTACGGCATAGCCGGAATGTTCCGCGCAGAAAACCGCCGGCAAAGTACGGATATCCGTACCGCCGGCGGCTTTTTCGCTTCAGAAGCGTGTCCTTTGAGCCTTATGATTTTTATTTCCTGCGCGCCTTTATCATCGCGAAAATACTCTGCAGTACAATGAAGAAGCACAGCAGGGCCGCAACCGCGATGCTCGACCAGGAGCTGAGCAGTTTGCCGTTCGTCTTTACGAGCGTGGAGATCGTACCTGTGATCAGCACGCCGAAGAACGAGCCGATGACATTTCCGACGCCTCCGGTCAGCAGCGTTCCGCCGATGACGGAGGACGCGATCGCGTCCATCTCAAGACCGGTCGCCTGCCCGACGCTCGCGGACATCGTGTTCATGCAGAAGCAGATGCCGCCGATCGAACAAAGGAACGAGGACAGCATGTAGGCTTTCAGCTTCGTCGCCTTGACGTTCAGGCCCATCATCGCCGCCGACTGCTCGTTGCCGCCGACCGCGTACAGGCTGCGTCCGAACTTCGTGTAACGCAGAACAATAAAGATGATCACAATCACCGCCAGCGCGATGAGCACCGGAAGACGCACGTACGGGATCTGCAGTTTCCCTTTCCGGTTCAGATATGCGCCGATATTGAACGGAATATTGAATTTCATGTTTGCGAGATTTACGAAAAACTGGCTTGACCGGACCGAAAGCTGGTCGGTCGAGATCACGGCCGTCATGCCGCGCGCAAAGAACATGCCCGCCATCGTCACGATGAACGGCT
>CANRGB010000136.1 GCA_947630005.1 uncultured Lachnospiraceae bacterium | reverse complement strand
CAGGTGTTTCTTTCGGAGTGCAGGCGTCTGAAGAGACGGAACCTGTGACAGAAGAGGCGGCTGTGCAGGAGCAGGCCTTGGAAGCAGGATCGGAGCGGGAGACCGACGCAGCGGAAGGAAAGGTGGCTTCCGCCGACGAGATGGTGACGCCGGAGGATGTCGTGGAGGACTGGATGGTTCCGATTTCGGCGGACGCGCTGAATGACGGTGTCTATGAGGTGGAGGTCGCCAGCAGCTCTTCCATGTTTAAGATTGTAAACTGCGAGCTGACGGTGGAAGACGGTTCAATGAGCGCCGTGATGACGATGGGCGGCACCGGCTACCTGTATCTGTTCATGGGGACAGGGGAGGAAGCGATTGCGGCCGGCGAGGAGGAGTATATTCCGTTTGTGGAGAATGAGGAAGGTCAGCATACCTACGAGATTCCGGTGGAAGCCCTGGATTCCGGCATTGCCTGTTCCGCGTTCAGTAAGAAAAAAGAGCAGTGGTACGACAGAACGCTTGTTTTTCTGTCCTCCTCACTCCCGGAAACCGCGTTTAAGGAGGTTGCGATGACCACGGTCGAGGATCTTGCGCTTACGGACGGTTCCTACCTGGTGGATGTGACGCTCGAGGGAGGTTCCGGAAAGACGACGGTGGAATCCCCGGCACAGCTTACCGTTGAGGATGGAAAAGCGACGGCGGAGATTATTTTTGGCAGTCCCTATTATGATTATGTTCTGGTTGGAGAAGAAAAGTTCGAGCCGGTGAACACAGAGGGAGATTCCACGTTCCTGATTCCGGTGACTGGATTTGACTATCAGATGGCAATCACAGCGGATACGATCGCGATGAGTACGCCGCATGAGATTGACTATCATCTCTGCTTTGATTCGGCGTCAATCACAGAAGAGGAATAGTGGGAAAAACGGATTTTTATCGCTGTTTGTGCCGCCCCAGCCCAAAGGCGGCGGAATGGAGATTAAGATGAAGATAAAGCGAAAGTTAAAGTGTGCATCTTTTGTCTGCTGCGCGCAGCTGATTCTCCTGGTTTTCTGTGTGTCTGCGCAGGGCACAGAAATCCAGGCGGCTCAGGAATTGCCTGCGGAGACTGAAACAGGTCAGATTCAGGCGGCTCAGGAACCGCCTGCGGAGACTGAAACAGGTCAGACTCAGACGGTTCAGGAATCGCAGGCAGATTCTGAAGCAGAAGCCGGGAATGCTCCGGCAGAGATATCCGGGCTGACTTACAGCGGCAGCATGGAACTGCTCTATGCGGAAAATTTTTCCGTGGACTACTACGAGGGCGGCTATGCGCTGATCACGATAAAGGACGGCGGGCGCTATCTTGTGGTGCCCGAGGACGGCGAAGTGCCAAAAGAGCTTCCGGAGGATACTGCAGTGCTGCAAAAACCGCTGGATCATATTTACCTCGTGGCGACCTCGGTGATGGATTTTTTTGCCGCGCTTGACGGGACAGATCAGATCCGCCTTTCGGGAACGGAAGAAGAAGGCTGGTATGTTCAGGAGGCGAAGGACGCCATGAAGGCCGGGGATATGCTTTACGCGGGCAAATACAGCGCGCCGGATTATGAGCTGATCGTTTCGGAAGGGTGTGATCTTGCGATTGAATCGACGATGATCTATCATACGCCGGAGGTGAAGGAGAAGCTGGAAGAATTTGGTATTCCGGTACTGGTGGAACGTTCGAGTTATGAACCGCACCCGCTGGGACGTACGGAGTGGATGAAGCTGTATTCCGTGCTGCTTGGCCGTGAGGAAGAAGCCGAAAAATTGTTTGCGGATCAGACTGCGAGGCTGGATAAGGTGCTGACCGGCGATGAACTCGGAAAGACAGCCGCATTTTTCTATATCAGTTCCAACGGCTATGTGAATGTCCGAAAGACAAACGATTATGTCTCACAGATGATTGATCTCGCGGGAGGAACTTATATTTTTCAGGATCTCGGAGATTCCGATAACGCGCTTTCCACGGTCAATATGCAGATGGAAGAATTTTATGCCGGGGCCAAAGATGCGGATGTGATCATTTACAACAGCACGATCGACGGAGAGATCGCGGATTTGCAGGAACTGCTCGAAAAAAGCGCGCTGCTTGCGGATTTTAAGGCGGTAAAAGAGGGAAAAGTATGGTGTACCACGCAGAATCTGTTCCAGAAGACGACGGGACTTGCAGATATGATCATGGATATCCATACGATACTTACCGAGGAGGATCCGGCGCCGGAGGAGCTTACGTATCTGTATCCTCTTAAATGAGCAGCCGGCCGGCAGGAGGAACGATATGAAATCTTATATTCAGGAAACGCAGGAAAAATCAGACAGACAGAAAATTTTGCGGTACGGTCTTTCTTTTGGACTGCTCTCGGCTCTGCTGTTGATTTTATTTGTGTGGAACGTAAACTCCGGCAGTGTGGCTCTTTCCGTAAAGGAAATTTTTCAGATTATTTTTCTGCGGCAGGGGGAAGAGACTGCTTATAATATCATCTGGCAGATCCGTCTGCCGCGTATTCTGTCCGCGGTAATTCTGGGAGGGGCGCTGTCCGTGTCAGGCTTTCTGCTCCAGACATTTTTCCACAATCCGATCGCGGGACCGTTTGTGCTGGGCATTTCCTCGGGGGCAAAGCTGATTGTTGCGCTCTGCATGATTTATCTGCTCGGAAAAGGCATCATGGTGAATTCAGCGGTCATGGTGCTTGCGGCTTTTTTCGGATCGATGATCTCGATGGGATTTGTCCTGATCGTCTCAAAGAAAATCCCGCAGATGTCCATGCTTGTCATCTGCGGTGTGATGATCAGCTATATCTGTTCGGCGGTCACGGATTTTGTGGTAACTTTTGCGGATGACTCGAATATTGTCAATCTTCACAACTGGTCGCTCGGCAGTTTTTCCGGCATGACCTGGAACAACGTTGCGGTGATGGCGGTGATCGTGACAGCGGCGGTGGTGACGGTCTTTTTTATGTCAAAACCGATCGGGGCTTATCAGCTTGGCGAGGTTTATGCGCAGAATCTGGGGGTCAATATCCGGCTGTTTAGAATCCTGCTGATCCTTTTGTCCAGTGTGCTTTCGGCCTGCGTGACCGCTTTCGCGGGACCGGTTTCGTTTGTCGGGATCGCGGTGCCGCATCTTGTCAAAAATTTGTGGGGAACTTCGAAGCCGATTCTTGTGATACCGGCCTGTTTTCTCGGGGGAGCCGTTTTCTGTCTGTTCTGTGATCTGATCGCAAGAACCGTGTTCGCGCCGACCGAGCTTTCCATCAGCTCGGTGACGGCAGTGTTTGGAGCTCCTGTGGTAATTATGATCATGATACGGAGGAAGAAAACGGCATAATGGCAAAAGACTTTTTTTTCTATACGGATGAGATGACAGTTGGTTACGATGGAAAACCGCTGATCAGAGAAATTAAAATTGAGCTGAACCGAGGGGAGATCCTGACGCTGATTGGTCCCAACGGAGCTGGAAAATCTACGATATTAAAGAGCATCACAAGGCAGCTTAGGCTGATCGGAGGCACGGTCTGGATTGACCGGCAGAAAATGCAGCAGATGCCGGGAAAAGAGATCGCGCGCAGACAGGCGGTTGTCCTGACGGAGCGCATCCGCCCGGAGCTGATGACCTGTGAGGATGTGGTGGCGACCGGACGTTATCCGTATACCGGAAGCCTCGGAATCCTGGGGCCAGAAGACAGACAAAAAGTGAGGGCGGCGATGGAGACGGTACATGCGCTCGATCTGATGGACCGGGATTTCAACGCCGTCAGCGACGGACAGCGGCAGAGGATTCTGCTCGCGCGGGCCATCTGTCAGGAGCCGGAGATGATCGTGCTCGATGAGCCGACGTCCTTCCTTGACGTGAAGCACAAGCTGGAATTCCTGGAAATTCTCAGGAGAATGGTGAAAGAAAACCAGGTGGCGGTCATCATGTCGCTTCATGAGCTGGATCTCGCGCAGAAGATTTCCGATCAGGTGATCTGCGTGAAGGGAGAGCAGATTGAGCGGTACGGGACGCCGGAGGAAATATTTACCTCGGATTATATTATGTCGCTGTACGATATGACGACAGGCCGCTATGACGCGGCGTTCGGCTGCGTCGAGCTGCCCGCGCCGCAGGGAAAACCGGAGGTCTTTGTGATTGCGGGAGGAGGATCCGGAGTCCCTGTGTACCGCAGACTCGCGCGGGAAGGAATTCCGTTTGCGACCGGCATCCTGTATGAGAATGATGTGGATTATCAGGCCGCCCGTTATCTGGCGGCGGAAGTGGTCAGCGAGCGGGCATTTGAACCGGTCAGCACGCAGACGTACGAAAAAGCGTGGAATCGAATGCGCACATGCCGGAAAGTGATCTGCACACTGGACAGATTCGGCACACTGAACCGGGGAAATGAGAAACTGCGTGACGAGGCAGAGAAGATGGGACTGCTGGAAGCTGGTACTTCTCTGCACAATTAAGGTGAATTCTGCACCAGTTATTTCCCCGGGCAGCTGATTTTCACCATATGCTCGATCATATGATGCAGATGATCCGCCTGCACGGTATCGGCGGCCTTGTAGTAGACCTCCTTGCCGTCGCGCCGGCTGGTGATCAGGCCGCCGGCCCGCAGCTGCTTTAAGTGGTGGGAGACGGCCGGGCTGGACATGTTCACCATTGCGGAGATGTTGATGACACATTCCTCGCAGTGGCACAGCAGCCAGAAGATGCGGATCCGGCTGCTGTCCCCGAGCAGTTTGAAAATTTCGGAGACGACATCAAATTCTTCCGGGTCCGGCATATGGTCGAACCTCTGTTCAAAGGACTGTCCGTGATCGTGCGGCAGCTTTATATCAGTCATGAAATCGCTCCTTTCTCAGTTTTACAGTTTTTTGACAAACAGTGCCCGCACCGCGTTCAGAACCGCGAGGATCATGACGCCGACGTCTGCGAAGATGGCGAGCCACATATTCGCGATACCGACCGCGCCGAGGATCAGGCACAGGATTTTGACGCCGATCGCGAACACGATGTTCTGGTAGACGATGCCGAGACACTTGCGGGATATCTTGATCGCTTTTGCAATCTTCATCGGATCGTCGTCCATCAGCACGACGTCCGCGGCCTCAATCGCCGCGTCGGAACCCATCGCGCCCATCGCGATGCCGATATCGGCCCTCGAGAGCACCGGCGCGTCGTTGATTCCGTCGCCGACGAAAGCCAGCTTTCCTTTTCCGGTCTTTTTCCGAAGAAGCTCTTCCACCTTGGAGACCTTATCGCCGGGCAGAAGCTCCGAGAAGACGGTATCGATGCCAAGCTCCGAGGCCACCTGACGGGCGGTCGCTTCCGTATCGCCGGTCAGCATGACCGTATTTTTTATGCCTGCCGATTTCAGCTCTTTTACGGCGGCCTTTGCGGTCGGTTTGACCAGATCCGAGATGATAATATGGCCGGCGTATTTCCCGTCGATCGCCATATGGACGATCGTGCCGACTTTATGGCAGTCTTCATATGGTATATTCAGCCGTTTCATCAGGCGCGCGTTTCCGGCGGCGACTTCTGCGCCGTCAACCTTTGCGATTACGCCGTTTCCGCTGATCTCCTGGATATCGCTGACCCTGGAACGGTCAATTTCCTTCCCGTAGGCGTGCTGCAGGCTTTTGCTGATCGGATGGGAGGAAGCGCTCTCCGCGAGGGCCGCGTACTCGATCAGCGCTTCCCGGCTCATCGTGTTGTGGTGGACGGCGCTCACCTCGAAGACTCCCTGCGTGAGCGTTCCTGTCTTGTCAAACACAATCTGATCCGTCTGCGAGAGCATTTCCAGATAGTTGGAGCCCTTCACCAGAACGCCGGCGTTGCTCGCGCCGCCGATGCCTGCAAAGAAGCTGAGCGGAATGCTGATGACGAGCGCACAGGGGCAGCTGATGACAAGGAAGGTCAGCGCGCGGTAGATCCACATGCTCCACTCGGCGGGAAGTCCCATCGCGAAGAGACGGACCAGAGGCGGCAGGAAAGCCAGGGCCAGAGCGCCATAGCAGACGGCCGGCGTGTAAACTTTGGCAAATTTGGAGATAAAGTCTTCCGATCTGGATTTGCGGGAGCTTGCGTTCTCCACCAGATCCAGGATTTTGGAGACGGTAGATTCCCCGAATTCTCTGGTGGTGCGGATCTTCAGGACACCTGTCATATTGATGCAGCCGCTGATGATCTCGTCGCCTGCGGCAGCGTCGCGAGGCAGACTTTCCCCGGTCAGCGCGCTTGTGTTTAAGGTGCTGGTTCCTTCCACGATCACACCGTCGATGGGAACCTTTTCTCCCGGCTGCACGACGATGACGGTTCCGATCTCGACTTCATCCGGATCAACCTGTTCCAGCGTTCCGTCCTGCTCAATGTTTGCGTAGTCGGGGCGGATATCCATCAGCTCGCTGATGTTGCGGCGGCTCTTTCCGACCGCGTAGCTCTGGAACAGCTCGCCGATCTGGTAGAACAGCATAACGGCGACAGCTTCGACATAATCCCCGCTTCCGGCAAGCCCGGTCGCCATCGCACCGATGGTCGCCACCGTCATCAGGAAGTTTTCATCGAATACCTGTCTGTTCAGGATACCCTTCCAGGCTTTCTTCAGAATGTCATGCCCGATCACGAGATAGGGGACCATGTACAGCAGGAAGCGGATCACGCCGTGTACGGGCACAAAATGCAGCGCGATCATCAGAACTGCCGCAATGATGATGCGGAGCAGCATTTTTTTCTGTTTTTTGTTCATTTTTCAGTCCTCCGTTATGACAGACCGCTCCGCGTGGGAAATCCGGCGCGGTTTTCCGGTCAGCCTCCGCGCGGTTCGGATTCCGCCGTGGCGGAGCGGTCGTTTAAATTCCTGATTTTTCTACAGATAGATCTCGCAGTCATCCTCGACTTTTTTGCAGTTCTTCAGGACGTCCTGCATGACGGCCTTGGGAGCGGAGCCGTCCTCGAACTCCACGATCATCTTCTGCGTCATGAAATTGACGGTCGCGTCCTTTACGCCGGCGGTCTTTTTTGCCGCGTCCTCCATCTTATTCGCGCAGTTTGCGCAGTCGACCTCGATCTTATAAGTTTTCTTCATTGTTTTTCTCCTTTCAATTCAACGATTAAACAAATGTTTAATTGATTTTCTCCATTATACATGATGCGGGCAGGATATGTCAACAGAAAATCTGCATAAACTTACATCGAAATAAAGATAAGGAGCCTGTGCGTTACTGAGAACGAAGTGAACAGTAATCATTAATGCATGTGCAGATAAAGACATTGACACAACGGCTGATATATAGTATATTTGTTACTATAAATTATAAAATAATAAAATTTAGTATTATATATCATATCAGGTGCAGGACGGCATTTTCTTAATGCTCTGTTCTGAAGAGGGAATTAGGTGCGAATCCTAAACGAACTGGTCACTGTATTCAGGGAGTGAGCTTCAATATACCATTGCATACCCGACATGCGAGAAGGTGAAGCGGGCGTTGATCTGTAAGTCAGGAAACCTGCCTGGTATCT
>CANRGB010000135.1 GCA_947630005.1 uncultured Lachnospiraceae bacterium | reverse complement strand
GATCTGCAGAGAGGAATGTCAGAGATGAAGATAGCAATTTGTGACGACGATCAGAAAAACTGTCTGCTGGTGGAGGAGATGATTCTGCGGTACTGCCGGAACGAGAAGCTGCAGGACGTCCGGATCAGGAAGTTTGGCACTCCGATGGAGCTGCTGGAGAAGTATCCGCGCGATCTGGATCTTCTGCTTCTGGATATTGAGATGCCGGGGGTGGACGGCATTCAGACGGCGCGGGAGATAAGGACGTTTGACCGGAAGGTCATTCTGATTTATATGACGAACTACGCGAAGTACGCGATCGACGGATATTCCGTGCAGGCGTACAATTACCTTCTGAAGCCGGTTACTTACGAGATTCTCAGCCGGGAGCTGAAAACTGTGTTTCGTCTGATCGGGCAGCGCAGAGAGAACAGCGTCACGCTGCACTGTGAGGACGGTTATTTTACGCTCTCGCCGGAAGATATCGAGATGGCGGAGACGAAAGGGAAAAACGTGCTCCTTTACACGCATGAGGGGACACATCTGGTCTATAAGTCGATGAAAAACATGGAGGAGCTGTTCGGGACGACGATGTTCCGCATCCACACAGCGTATCTTGTCTCTTTAAGCGCCGTGAAAGGGATCGGCAGGGACAGCGTGATCTTAAGATCCGGGAAAGAGCTTCCGCTGAGCCGTCACAGGAAAAAGGAATTTATGGACCGGTACATGGAGTATATCGGAGGGCTGCTGTAATGCCGGAGGCTGAGGCAGTAAAATAACATCAGGGGAGGCTGCTGTAATGCTGGAGTTTGCGGCGATGAATGAGTTTCAGAAGGAGTGGCTTCTGGTCTATCTGTATGAGGCGGTTCTTTTTCTGTGGATGTACCGTCCCGTTCTGCTTCCGCGCGGCGGATGGAACGCGGGGCGAAAGGCGGCGCTTCCGCTTGTGCTGCTGGCCTATGTCCTGGCGAAGTGGAGGCTGGAGAATTATATTTTTCTGAATATCCTGGTGATGCTGGGATATGGGACTGTCTGTCTGTATCTGTTTTCGGATACGATCCGGATCAACCGGATATGGATGGCGATGGTTTTTACGATCTGCATTGAGCTGGGGCGGATCCTTGTCTACGGAAGCATTTATATTACCGGGAATTTCGCGTTCTATGACCGGTACAACTGGATGCTGCGCATTCTGGTACAGTTTCTGAAATTTCTGTTCGCGTCCGCCTGCAGGCGGATGGTCTGCGAGTACAGCCGGTACCGTGTGCAGGTTATGGATTATCTTCTGGGCGTGCTTGCGGTCATCCAGCTGATCTTTATGCATTACCGGCGGCGGATCAGCATCAGCGGATCCATGAATCTGGCGTTTGAGGTTCAGACGTTTCTGATTCTCGGTCTGGGCGTGTTTGTTCTGCTGGTCGCGATGCTTTATCATATCAAAAGCTTTATCCAGCAGCAGGATCTGAAGAGAATCCGGCGCGCGATGAAGGAAAATTATCATGAGATTCAGACGAAGAGCGAGGTGGACGCGGAGATCCGCCGGATCTACCATGATCTGAAGCATCAGCTTGCCGCTATGGACGTATCGGATCTGGAAGACCAGAGTGAGCGCAGAAAGCTGGCGGATAAGCTGATCACGCACGCGTCGGATCTTGAGCGCGTCCGGGTGTCCGGGAGTCCGCTGCTGGATTCCCTGCTGAACCACAAGCTGATGGAAGCGCGGGAGAAGCAGATTGATCTGCAGCTGTTTCTCAATACGGTACAGTATGATTTCCTTGAAACGATGGATCTCTGCTCGATCTTTGGGAATGCGCTGGACAACGCGCTGGAGGCTGCCGCGCGGGTTCCTGAGCCCGGGAAGCGCTGGATCCGCCTGAAGACGGCGGTGATCCGGGGCATCTGGGTTCTGAAGGTGGAAAATTCCTGCGTACACACGCCTGTCGTGGAAAATGGAAAATATATCTCGTCCAAACCCGGTCCGAAAAGAGAAGGGATCGGGATTTCAAGCATTTATTACTGCGTCGGGAAATATGGCGGAACCGTGGAGATCACCGCGGAGGAGAATGCGTTCGTCCTGCGCGTGACGGTGCCGGTTTTTACGGAGGAGGCAGGCAAATGACAGCCGGGAATCCGTATGCGGCCCAGTCCGTGGACTTTCATTCATGGCGGCACCCGCAGCGCGGGCATGAGAGTTTACTGTGAATCCTCGGGGGACATGCCAGTTTTTCCGTAAGAGGCACCAGTTTTTCCGAGAAAGGTACCGAAACATGGTAAAAATGATAAAATACACCCTGACTACAAATCGTCCGGTCCGTCCGGCCGCGTTTCTTCTCATGGAACGGGCGGATGGCCGGCGAAATAAACAGGAGGGGCGATATGAAGTTCAGAAAGCTTAAATTATGGCTGGCAGCAGGTATCATGGCGCTGTCCGTGATCCCGGCGAACATGGCTGTGGCTGAGAGCGAGAGTGAAGCCGCCACAGCAGGCACTGTCTGTGAAGGAACTGCCGAAGGAAGGAACGGAGAGATCAAGGTAAGCGTGACGCTTGACGAAAATGCCGCGATCACAGATATCACGACCACCGCGGAAGAGACTCCGGGCGTCGGCGACGTCGCGATCGAGCAGCTGACCGCGCAGATCATTGAGAATCAGTCCATCGCTTTGGACGCGGTATCGGGTGCGACTCTTTCCAGCGAAGGATTCCTTGCTGCGGTTGAGGACGCTCTTTCAAAAAGCGGCGCGGAGATCGCCGAGTACAAGGGAGAAGTCTCCGTGGAGAAGGGCGAGGATATCACCGTTGATACGGATATCGTTGTAGTTGGCGCGGGCGGAGCCGGAATGGCGGCCGCGGCAAGCGCGAGCGACGCCGGAGCAAAAGTCGTTGTTCTTGAGAAGATGAGCGCGATCGGCGGAAACACCCGTGTCGGTGAGGGAACCTACAACGTAGCGGATCCGGAACTGCTGGAGTCCACCGGGACGAAGACGACGGAGGCTCTTGAGCAGGAAGTCGAGGACGCGATTGCTGTTGAGACGGACGACGAAGCTTACGCATCTCTGATCGCGGACGTGGCGGCGGATTTTGAGGCCTGGAAAGAAAGTGGAACAGATACGCTGTTTGACAGCCCGAACTGGCATGCGCTGCAGACCTACACCGGCGGCGGTGAAATCGGAAATCTTGATCTGATCCGGACTTATGCCACGAAATCTGTGGACACGCTGTCCTGGCTGGTCGACGATATCGGCGTTCAGTTCAAGACAGACTATATCTTCATGGCGATCGGCGGAAAGTGGACGCGCGGTCATCAGATTGATCTGCTCGCGGCGACGGGAGCGGAAGGCGACAACGGCGGCAATGTCTACATCACGAAGCTGAAAGAGAGAACGGACGCGAACGGCGTTGAGATTTATACCGACGCGAAAGTGACAAAGATCCTGATGGATGAGAACGGACGTGCCTGCGGCGCGGTTGCGGAGCGCAGCGACGGCTCCACGATCACCGTGAACGCTTCCAAGGCAGTGATCCTTGCAACCGGCGGTTTCGCGGCAAATTCTGAGATGGTTTACGAGTACAGCAACGGTACGATCACGACTCCGCTGACAAGCTGTGCGGTCAGCAGCACGGGCGACGGAATCGGACTGGCTGAGGAAGTCGGCGCGAGCATGACGGATCTGGATCAGATTCAGGTACATCCGCTGGGCGACCCGCATAACGACTGCGGCTGTGTGGCCGAGTTTGTCGGAAACTGGCTGGGCGCACAGTACTATATGTTCGTCAACAAAGAAGGCGAGCGTTTTGTAAAAGAGGACGGAACAAGATATGAGATGTCCATGGCAGAGCTGGAGCAGACTGACGACCAGATGTGGCTGATCGTGGATTCCAGTCAGATCGCGGGCGACGACACGCGTACCGCTCAGATCGAGTCCCTGATCGCGGACGGCCATACCGTAAAAGGCGATACGCTTGAGGAGCTGGCTGAGCAGATCGGCGTTGATCCGGCAGTCCTTCAGGCTACCGTTGACAAGTACAACGCAGGCATGGAGAGCGGCGAGGATGAGTTCGGAAAAGCAGCGGATCCGAACGCGACGATCTCCGTAGGACCGTTCTACGCGAGCCTCCGCACACCAACCGTGCATCACACGATGGGCGGTGTGACGATCAACAGCAATGCGGAAGTGATCGACACGGAAGGAAATGTGATCCCGGGCTTCTACGCGGCAGGCGAAGTTGTCGGCGGAATCCATGGAAACAACCGTCTCGGCGGAAACGCGTTCTCCGATATCATGACCTTCGGCCGTATCGCAGGTGAGAACGCTGCGGCAGCTGAGTAGAAGAGAGATTCCGTACATTAAAAAGGATGCCATTATCATATCATAAAAATACGAAAAGGGAATTGCCGTTTTGGCAGTTCCTTTTTTCTGCGCAGATCCGTATAAGGAAAACAGCTGATACTTAAAAAATGCCTTTTCTTTTACAGGTTTGCCAAATACAGCATGTTTATATATAATATATGATTAATCTTGACAAATAGGGATATTTATGGTATCATAATTTCAAAATAAATGGGGATAGCGGGGTGATAATATGGTATCAGCATTAAGTGTAGGAAATACGATTTTAAAAAGGGCGCGTAATGATGGGATAGATATAACACCTATGAAACTCCAGAAAATGATCTATATCGTGTATAAAGAATATTTAAAACAGACTGGAAGATCATTATTTCCTGAGAGATTTGAGGTCTGGAAATATGGGCCGGTCATTAGAGATGTTTATGATGCCTTTAAAAAATATGGAGCGAATGCGATAAGAAAACCTTATGTTAGTTTTGATGGATATGTATATGTTGTAAATGAAGGATCATCACCTGTCTTTAGCAGATTATTTGATTCCGTATGGCATAAGTACAGCCAGTATAACGGAATTCGCTTATCTGAGATGACACATAGAGAAGGTACTGCATGGTATAAAGCAGCAAAAAGGGATGATGTGTTCTTAGATGATAAGGATATACGGGAAGAGGAGGCTTTTGTTTAATGAATTACGATAATGGAGACAACTTCCTGTATGGACACGCAGAAACAGAAGAGGATCAGCCGCGGGATATTCCGGAAGAGAAAGCAGGCGATAATCCTGACAGGCTGGATGAGATAAGACTGGCTGTCAGGGAGAAGGATAAGGAGCGAAAAGAAAGGCGATATTTCACTGCTTTTAATCTGATAATAGCCTGCCTGGCAATACTTGTCGGGATTTACCTCATTGAAACTTTTATAAAATATAAAACAGGCCAGGGAATCGATGGATTGGCTGAAAATATCATAGAGATTATAAAAACATTGTTATTCACTTTAAGTGGGTACTTATTTGCAAGAAAGGAAAATGGAGATTAACAAGCTGACATTCATAATTCCGCCACGAAAATAATAATATTATTGCGAGTGTAATGGAAACTTTGATTGACATTCATATTAAAAACGATTAAAATTAAAAAAATGGTTGTGCGGCATGCGTATGTCCGGACCATTGCGGCGCCGTCCAGGTGGGACGTCCCACCTGCTTTCTTCTATAATCCTATAGAAGAAAAAACTTCAGGGAACCCTTAAGCGGACGCGCCGGCGAAACACTTAAAATCCGTTCATTTGATTAAGAAGGAGGAAAAATCAATGAAGAATGCAAACAAATTCCTTGCACTGTTCCTCGCTCTGGCTATGTGCCTGTCTCTTGGCGCCACAGCCTTTGCGGAGGAGACGGAGGGAACTCCCGCAGAGGAAGCTCCCGCGGTTCTGGATCTCGCCGCCATCGACGAGATGGACTATGATGAGGCCTGTGAGACGATCTACGACTACGTGCTGGGCGACTTCGCGGCTTCCTATGACGAGGCGAAGGCTGAGACGGGCGATCTGCGTATGGCCAAAATGGCTATGGCAGAGGCCAAACTGCTTGAGTCCGGCGTTTTCCTGCCGATCTATACGCAGGGCGGCAATTACGCGATGAGCCGCAGGGTGCCGCGTACCAACGCGGACACGACTCTGTGGGGCCTGGATGAGTACCGTTATCACACGCTGCTGGTGACGAACGAACTGATCACCACAGAGGACCGCACGCAGCTGCTGACGCTCTGGAACGAGGCGGCAACTGCCGATGACTACATCGCGGCGGCCAAAGAATATCTGACAGGCAAGGGATATACGTTTGCTGATTCTTATATCGAGGCCAGCCCATACAATGTCAATATCTGGGATACGATTGCGACTTCCTATACGTCAGACTCCATGTTTATCTCCGGCACCTACGACAACCTGCTGGAGTACGACGCAAAGGGCGTGCAGCAGCCTGGTCTGGCGGAGAGTTATGAGGTTTCCGAGGACGGTCTGACCTACACCTTCCATATCCGTCAGGGTGTGAAGTGGGTGGACCAGCAGGGCAGCGAGATCGGCGAAGTCACCGCTGACGACTGGGTCGCTTCCATGGAGCATCTGCTTGACAACAGCGACGCTCTGGGCTATCTGCTCACAAACACGGACGGCTGCGGCCTTCTGAACTTTACCGCTTACCTGAACGGCGAGATTACCGACTATACGCAGATCGGCGTGAAGGCCATCGACGACTACACACTGGAGTACACGCTGGAGGCTCCGTTCGCTCCGTTTACCACAATGCTTGGCTATGGCTGTTTCGCTCCGCTGAACCGTGACTTCTACCGCTCACAGGGCGGCACCTTTGGCTGCGAGGGCGAGACCTACACCCCGGGCGACTTCGGAAAGACTCCGGCCAACATCGCTTACTGCGGTCCGTTCCTGATCACGAACTACACCGAGCAGAATACGACCCGCTACGAGGCGAACCCGACTTACTGGAACGCGGATAAGATGAACATTCATTCCATGGAATACAGCTACAATGACGGCAGCGACGTGCTCCGCGCGTACAACGAGGCCCGTGACGGCGTCATCTCCGGCAGCGGCGTGAATTCCTCCGCTCTGGAGCTGATGAAGAGCGAGAAGCCTGAGGGCCAGGATCAGACCTACTTTGATCTGTACTCCTATGTTTCCTCTGGCAGCGGCACGACCTACTGCGGCTGGTGGAACGTCAACCGCGGCACATGGGCAAACTATGACAACCCGGATGTCGGCGTATCTCCGAAGACAGAGGATGATATTGCCCGCACACGCGCGGCGATGCTGAACCAGCATTTCCGTCTGGCTCTGTCCATGGCGTTTGACAAGGGTTCCTACAACGCGATCAGCGTCGGCGAGGAGTTAAAGCTCGCGCGTCTGCGCAACTCCTATACCCCGGCCACCTTCCAGTTCCTGACCGAGGATACCACTGTTTCGATCAACGGCGAGGATACCACGTTCCCGGCCGGCACGGCATACGGCGTAATCGAGCAGGCACAGCTTGACGCGGACGGCTGCCCGATCCAGGTCTGGGATCCGAACGGCGACAGCGGCGCAGGCTCCGGCGACGGTTTTGACGGCTGGTTCAATGTGGACAACGCTAAGGCAGAGCTTGAGCAGGCGATTGCGGAGCTGAGCGCGCAGGGCGTGGAGATTTCCGCAGAGAACCCGATTTACATCGATTATCCG
>CANRGB010000134.1 GCA_947630005.1 uncultured Lachnospiraceae bacterium | reverse complement strand
GTTTATCTGCAGGTTCATTTCGGCGCGAATTACACGACCGGGGAATACGGCTGGACGACGGATCTGGAGGAGATCAAACGCTCGATCGACTGGCAGCTTAAAAATCTGAAGACGGATTACATCGATTTTGGATTCATCCATTGTCTCGATGAGATGACGGATGTGGAAGAGTATGAGAAGAGCGGAGCGCTGCAGTATGTGCTGGATATGAAAGCGCAGGGCGTTGTGCGCCACATCGGACTTTCCTCCCACAACCCGGCGACGGTTCATCACATCCTGGACCGGAAGCTCATCGATATGCTGATGTTCTCCATCAACCCGATGTATGATTACGGACAGGGTGATTACGCGTTCGGCTCGGACGGGGAAAGACAGCTTCTCTATCGCCGCTGCGTGAAAGAGGGCGTCGGCATTTCCGTTATGAAGCCGTACAATGCCGGCCAGCTTCTGGATGAAAAGCAGTCGCCGTTTAAGAAGGCGCTGACGACTGCCCAGTGTATCCAGTATGCGCTTGACAAGCCGGGGGTTCTCACGGTGCTGCCCGGCGCCGGGAATGTGGAGCAGCTGAAACAGAATCTTTCCTATCTGGAAGCGCCGCAGGAAGAGCGCGATTACTCTGTGATCGCGAGCCTGACGCCGGAGGAAGCGAAAGGCCGCTGCGTGTACTGTAATCACTGCGCGCCATGTCCCGAGGGGCTGAATGTCGGGCTGATCAACAAGTATTATGACCTTGCGCTGGCGGGAGATCCTCTTGCCGGGGAACATTACCGGACGCTTGCGAAAACCGCGGAGGACTGCGTCGGATGCGGTCATTGCAGTGACCGCTGCCCGTTCCATGTGGATCAGGAAGCGCGGATGAGGGAGATCAGCGAATATTTTAAGTAACGGAGAGCTTATCGAATTTGCGGTATGCCTTCGTTACAGTTCACACATGCGCTGTCCCGCGAGGTGATTTCTGTGCCAAATGCACAGAAATCCCGAGAATTGCGGCGCGAAATGCTGCCAAAGCAGCATTTCTGTGCATCGCGGAGCGCTGTTACGTTCACGACCTGCAAGGGAGTGAACAGTAACATGCCTTCCAGGTATGGAAACGGCATACAAAACAAGTATTTGATATAAACAGGCGGTATAAATATAATGTAAGTGTGAGAACGGTATGCATGCGGCCGTCTCGCACTTACTTTTTGTTTATGCGCAGGCCCAGGCATGGAAACCAGCTGTCGGCGCAGCATGCGGGCCGTGCGGCGGGCAGGAGGAAAAGCCGCCTCCCGCTCGATCATAGGCCCGCATAAGGAAATCAGCTGCCGGCGCAGATCCGGACCTTGCGCGCAGGACTCGCGGGCGAGTCTGAAATATACAGGTATGAGGTGAAAGATTATGAGAAATTTAAAGACAATGAAATATGTAACAGGCGCTCTGTTGATAGGTTCCCTGATGTTTGGGCAGACAGCCTGCGTTCTGGCACAGGATGACCAGAAGGAAACGGAAAACCAGTCGGAAATTCAGGAAACAGAGATGACAGAGGAAGAAACGGGAAGCCTTGGGGACAGTACGATCCTGGTAGCGTATTTTTCTGCTACGAATAATACAGAGGGTATCGCGCAGAAGCTGGCGGACGGGCTTGACGCAGATCTTTATGAGATTGAACCGGAAGTACCGTATACGGAGGAGGACCTGAATTACAGCGACTCTTCCACGCGGGCGACACAGGAACAGAATGATCCGGATGCCCGGCCTGAAATTTCCGGTTCTGTGGAAAATATGGAGCAGTACGAAATTGTGTTCCTTGGCTATCCGATCTGGTGGGGACAGGCTCCCAGGATCATGAACACCTTTATAGAGAGTTATGATTTTGACGGCAAGACGATCGTTCCCTTCTGTACTTCGGGCAGCAGCGGGTTCGGAAGCAGCGACGCGGCGCTTATGGACGCGGCGGAGGGGGCAGAGTGGATTGACGGAGAGAGGTTTTCCGCGGACGCTTCTGATGAAGATATATTTGAATGGGTCGACAGTCTGGGACTGGATATAGAGGCTGAATAAGGGAAATAAGAGATGAAGGGGAATTCAGGAATGAGAAGAAAAATGAACCGTGCGGCAAAGGTGATTGCTCTGCTTTTTGTCCTTATGCTGACGTCAGGTCTGTTTTGGGGCCGGGCAGATGCGGCTTCCGGAAAGAAGACGCTGGTCGTTTATTTTTCCAGAACAGGGACGACAAAGAAAGCGGCGGAACAGATTCAAAAACTGACAGGAGCAGACATCGTAAGGCTGGAGGCCAGGAAAAAGTACCCTTCAGATTACGATGAAATGCTGGAGGCAGCGCAGAAGGAACAGGACAGTAATGCCCGCCCGAAACTTGCGTCCAAAATTACAGGATTTAAAAAGTATGATACGATTCTGCTGGGATTTCCCATCTGGTGGGGAGAGCAGCCTATGGCAATTAATACGTTTCTGGAAAGCTATGACTTTTCCGGGAAAAAAGTAATTCCATTCTGCACCAGCGGCGGCAGCGGAATCGCGGACAGTGTCCGCAGCATGAAAAAAATCTGCAAGACGGCCTCTTTTGGAACCGGACTGGATGTGACTAATGCCGGCAAGAGCCGCCTGCAGAAATGGCTGAAGAGTAATGGGGTATCCCTTGCCGGCGCATCGCCTGAAGTAACAATAAAAATCAGGAAGAAAGACGTGACAAAACAGACCTGTTCTTTGACAAAAGGAGAGAAGGCAGCACTGAAAGTCAGCGTCAGCGGATGGAGCGGGGGAAAGAATATCACATATAAATCTTCGGATAAGAAAACAGTCTCAGTGACTTCAAAAGGCGTGGTAAAAGCGGTAAAAGCCGGAACGGCAAAAATTAAGGTGACGGTAAAAAATGGAAAGAAAAGTGCTGCATCCTGGGTGAAGATCAAAGTTGTGAAGAAAAGTACGGCGAAACCGGAACAGCCAGAGAAACAATCATACAGTGGTTAAACGCGGAAGGCATAGAGCCCGCCGACTGAATCAGGTCATGCCTGCAAGGAAAGATTGGAAAGTGCTTTACCGAAACCCGATAGGATCAAAATAAACCTGATCTCCTCTGCGGAACAGAGCATAGAAAATCAGATATTCAGCTTTGAAAGATTTATTGTGAGATCCTCATAGATACCGGCGGGAACGGAGTCCGAAAACGAAAATTCTTCCGTATGGTTTGACTCAAAGTTCCAGACGGTGATCCTGCTTTTTTCAGGATCCACAATCCAGTACTCCCTGACTCCCGCGGAGCGGTATTTAAATAATTTGATAAAGTAATCCATCTGTCTGCTGCCGGGAGATGCGACCTCCAGGATCCAGTCCGGGGCGCCATTGCATCCTCTGTCATCCAGCTTGTCCGGGTCGCAGATGACAGAAATATCCGGTTCTACATAAGTTCTGTCATGTTCATTCAGAAAGACGGCAAAAGGGGCTATGTCCACCTCACAGGGACCGCCCTTTTTTTGTATATATTCCCTGATTGCGGCAAAGAGCTCGCCGGTTATGCGCTGATGTCTTCTGGATGGCGGCGCCATATAATAAATCTGCCCGTCAATAAGCTCCGCGCGCTCCCCTTCCGGAAGGGCATAGATATCTTTTATAGAGAACAATTTTTCCTGTGCCGATGACATGACCTAATAATACTCCTTTCTGTAAATAAAACAGCCGCTCCTTTTCGGCCGTTCATTTTCCTGTACGATATTATAAACGAAAAGGCTGATAATTGCGAGGAAAACGGAAAAGAAATTTCCGAAAACGGAAATAAAAAGGGTGATACGAAATGATAGTTTCGGGTTCACAGATACTTCACACTTTTTTAGCACTCACCACTTGACAGTGCTAACAATTATGTATTATATTACACATGAACGTATTGTTATAAAGCGGAAGCTTTGGCGCCGTAAAATGCGGACCCGGTCTGCGGGGGAGAGGGTGATATGTGTTTTCCCGCATTGGACTGAGGACTGCCGCAGCAGCTGTAAAGGGGTTTATAACAAAGGAGGGTTTTATGACGGTTATTCCTGTTTATAATATTATTTTACTTCCGGATGTGGTCTTTTACTTCAAAAAAGATATCTATAAAAACATTCCTGAGGAGAAACTGCAGCCGGGCAGCGAGATCCTGTTTCTGATGCTGAAGCAGGAGGAAGTGGAAGGAGATCTCTCGCTTGAGGACATCATGCCGGTCGCGGTCAAGGGTGTGATTGAGAAGATCGACGAGGAAGGCAGTCTGCAGATCCGGACGGTCGAGCGGTCGGCCGTCCAGGAAATTTCGAGGGAAAACGGTCTGCTTGCGGCCGTGGGAGAAGAGCGGCCGGATGTGGAGGATATCTCTGAGGAGGAGCTGCGCCAGAGGTTCGAGCGGCTGCGGGCGTCGCTGCTGCAGTTTGTGCAGAAGTTCCCGTGGGGCGTCTGGGCGCGCAGCTATGTGCTGCACTGGAGAAATATGCATGAGATGATCTGCGCGATCTCAAATCTGCTCGATCTGACGGTGGAAGAGAAGTATGCGTTTCTCGGGACGGATTCAAAAAGTGAGCGCTGCGCTCTGATTGAGCAGACGATTCATGAGTTTATTGAACGGACCGAGGTGACCGAGGAAGCGCAGAGCGCGGAGAAGGACCGCCAGGAGAAGATGTACCGCGAGGCGGCGATCAAAAAGCAGATCGATTATCTGCAGAAGCAGCTCGACGAGATGCATCCGGAGAATGTCTCGGACGTCCGCGGCTTTGAGATCAAGATCGAGGAGTCCGGCATGAACGAGACGGCGAAGCTTGAGGCGCAGAAGGTTCTGAACCGGATGAAGCAGGAGGGCAAGGACGGTCATGAGTACGGAATGCTGCATGATTATCTGGACTTTGTGACGAGTCTTTCCTGGAAGAAAGAAGAATTTAAGGAGATTGACCTGGCGGAGGCGGAGAGAATTCTTGACGAGGATCACTTCGGACTGAAAAAGGTCAAGGAGAGGATCATCCAGCAGCTCGCGGTGATGGTGCTGAATAAGAAACAGGCGGGATCGATCCTGCTGTTTGTGGGCGCGCCGGGCACGGGCAAGACGAGCATCGGGCAGAGCATCGCGAAGGCGCTCGGCCGCAAATATGTGAGAATCAGCCTCGGCGGCGTGCGCGATGAGGCCGAGATCCGCGGACACCGCAGGACTTATATCGGAGCGATGCCGGGCAGGATCATGGAAGGGATTAAGCGCAGCGGCGTCTCGAATCCGGTCGTGATTCTTGACGAGGTTGACAAGCTTTCGCGGGATTACAGCGGGGATCCGGCGAGTGCGCTCCTTGAAGTGCTCGATCCGGAGCAGAACACGAATTTTACCGATCATTATATGAATGTGCCGTATGATCTGTCGGATGTGCTGTTTGTCTGTACAGCGAACTCGGCGGATACGATTCCGGAACCGCTGCTGAACCGAATGGAAGTGATCCGCTTTTCCGGCTACACGGCGGTTGACAAGTTCCATATCGCAAAGAAGCATTTGCTGCCGCGGGCGATGGAGAGCACGGGGATCCGGCCGGCGGATCTGAGGGTGACGGACAAAGCGATCCAGAAGACGATTGAGGAATACACGATGGAGGCGGGCGTGCGCGGCCTGAAGAAACAGATGGATGCGCTCTGCCGCTCGGCCGCGGTGAGGATTGTCAAAGGCGGCGGAAAGACGCTGACGGTAAATGCCAGAAGTCTGTCGGATTATCTCGGAAATCAGCCGTCGGGCCATGAGCGGAAGCTCAAGGAGGCGATTCCGGGCGTGGTGACCGGGCTTGCATGGACGGAGGCAGGCGGCGAGATTCTGTTTATTGAGACAAAACTGCTCAAAGGTTCAGGAAAGCTGACGATCACCGGACAGCTTGGAGACGTGATGAAGGAATCGGCGCAGATCGCTTTGAGCGTGGTCAAGGACCTGTATCCGAACGAGTGCGGGAAACTGAAGGATCATGATATCCACATTCATGTTCCGGCCGGGGCTGTGCCGAAGGACGGTCCGTCTGCCGGCATCACGCTGGTGACGGCGCTGGCCTCCCTGATGACGGGCAAAGCGGTCAGCACAGAGTATGCGATGACCGGCGAAGTTTCCCTGCGCGGCTGCGTGATGCCGATCGGAGGACTTCCGGAGAAGCTGATGGCGGCGCAGAGAGCGGGCATCAGCAAGGTTCTGATCCCGGAGGAAAATAAGAGCGAGCTGGACGATATCCCGTTCGAAGTCACGTACAAGCTGGAGATTATTCCGGTAAAGAAAGTCACAGAGGTTCTGAAGATGCTGCTGTAGAGGGACCGCAGTCTGCGGGCCGGAAACTCACGCCAGAACCTGTGTGCGCGCGGCCTTGCGTTCTGACTGTTTTTGCATTCTCAGATTGACGGCCGCCAGCGCGAACGCGAGGAGAGCCGGGAGCAGCAGCACGGCCATGCCGGTGCGGATGCCGGTCTGCTCCGCGATCCCGCCGATGATGGAAGGCGTGATTACGGAACCGATATTTGTGAACGTGATAAAGATGCCCATGGCCAGCGGATATTTTCCAAACACATCTCCTGCGTTGGCGACGGTGGTTCCGTACATGCCGGAGAGGGAGAGGCCAAGTCCGATCGTCCCGATCAGCATGGGGACGATGCTGCCGCCGGCCAGCAGGATTCCGAGGAAAACGACGATTCCTGTACACAGCACCATGATGATGCGTCCTGCCGACAGTTTCTGGGCGAGGGCGCTGCAGGAGAATCTTCCGGCCAGGATGACTACCCACAGCAGAGAATTCAGCATCTGTGCAAAATCCGCCGACACGACACCGGAGTTGGTATAGTACGTCACCATCCAGCCCATGACGGACGCTTCTACGCAGAGATAGAAGAACATGATTCCCATGGAGAGGATGAACGGTCTGCTTTTTAGAAAACCGAATGAGTCGGCGCCCTTTTTGGGCCTGTCGTAGGGAATGCTGTCCATTTTCATGAAGGAGGAGGAGATCATGGAGATGACGCCCAGGGCGATGACGACATAGACGGCCGGACGCCAGCCGTTTCCGTCTCCGGAGAAGAGCAGCGCCAGCAGAGGAGCCGACACCGCGCCGATGGCGAAGAATCCGTGCAGCATGTTCAGCGGGGCGGCTGAGCCTCCTGAGAGAGCGCTCACCGCCTGATTGTTATAGTTGCTGACGGCGCCGCGGCCGATCCCTGTCAGCAGAAGCGCGAAGATCAGCAGGAGCGGATTCCCGGTGACGAGTGTGATTGCAAAACCGGCGAACGGAAGCACGTTCAGCAGCATCAGCGACCGCTTCAGCCCGATGGCGAGCGGAAGAAGCCCGGCGATCAGGCCGGTGATCAGGTTGCCGATCGAGTGGGCGGAGATCAGAAAACCTCCGACCTGGTAGCTCAGATGATATTCCTCCTGCATCATCGGGAGGATCGAGCCGATCAGGATGACAAACACACCCTGTATTAAATAAAGAAAAAAGAGATTTCCGATCATGTACCGGTCATTCGGTGCAAGACTCTGGAAAAAAGAACGTTTCTGTCCGTTTTTCTGCATGAAAAAACTCCTTTCGATCAGAACCCAGGATAGGCGTTTGCGAAACGCCAGAAGCCGCAAAAATACGGCATTCTTTTTGTTACAAAATAAAACAACTCCTCACCG
>CANRGB010000133.1 GCA_947630005.1 uncultured Lachnospiraceae bacterium | reverse complement strand
TCCGTGACCCCGTCAACGCCTTTCAGCTTCTCCTTGTACTCCAGCGCCTGCGTGATCGATACATCCCGGATCATCGCACGCGCATTCGGGATTCCTCCGTCAAACTCCTCCCCCAGCACGTCAAGCGCCACAGTGGAAGGGGAATCCGGCGGAAGATAGTCGTTGATGTCATAATTTACTTCCACCATGTTTCTCAGAAACGCGCAGACCAGAGCCGACGCCAGAAAGAAAGCCATGACCAGCTTCCTGTGCCGGATGATCCACTCATAAAATTTTCTCATTGATATCCCTGCCTCCTGAAAAATATTGCATTTTATGATGCCACGAATTTCTCCGCACTTCGTGGTCTTCGCTTCGCTGCGGTCGGCGCCGCTTCATCTGTGAACCGCGAACTGCGGCGGAATTTTCTGGCATGTCGGAGCTCCGCGCACCTCAAACGTATTGCGTTCCCCCTGCAGCTGCAGGTACAGCTTTTCCTGGTCGATCTTTCCCCGTCCCCGGAACGGGATCTTCCGGATCAGACTGATCAGCGTTCCCTCAATCTCAAAGTTTCCCTCCCGGTCGACCGTTCCCCTAAAAGGTTTCTTATGGTTCAGCAGGACGATGCTGCCGCTCATCTGTCCCTGCCTGATCTCCACGTGCATGGTCCCATACCGTTTCCCGAGCGGAGTCTTCATCGTGATATCATAATCCATGTCGTAATCCCACTCTGCCATAACAGCCTCCCTCCTGCTTCCGGGTACTATTCCTCGGATCGTTTTGTACCTGCGCACTCCGCAGTCTGTACTTCACACTGCGTTCAGTTCCAAATGAGCATCACTGGCGCTAAAAAACAGTGTCAGGCAGACATTCTCTGATCCTCCAACCGCTCCGCGCTCTTTTCAGTACATAACTATAGCAGAGTACATTCCCCGATAAAACAGATAAAAACACACCAGGTGTTCAAATTCAGACAAATCGGGCGGTTTGTCTGAATTAACCTGGTGTTTTTGTCCCTTGTCTATTTTGTCCCTGGCTTATTTTATTTTATCTGTTTTCTCAAAAGGCCCTGCAAAATCCCACTGGCACGGTATTACTATCTCTCCGCTTTTATTTATGCGCAGACCCAGGCATGGAAACCAGCTTACTGCAGCTGTTTCGTTACCTTCACAGACTCAGAGAGTCTCTCCTTCCTCCGCCCGCTCAATCACGCAGGTATGCCTCTTACTCTTTTTGTCATAATTGATGCCCGCCAGCAGCAGGCTCCCCCGGTAATCCTTCAGGGCGCTCACGTAACGCTTATTTTTGATCTGCGCGATCGCGCCCTCTGCGCTTTTATCCCACTTCAGTTCCAGTATCACCGCCGGTTTGTCCGCATGAAGCTTTCTCGGAATCAGACAGATGTCCGCAACCCCTTTTCCCGCAGGCAGCTCGCGGACGATGGTATAATATTCCCTGGCAAAATAGAATGCAAGATTGATCGTGCAGCTCAGCGCGTTCTCATCATTATACTGGAGAATCGAGATCTCCTCATGCGCACGGTCAATCCCTTCCGCCACGGCGTCTTCGTCCTGGTTCCACAGCGCTTCCAGCAGCCTGCGGGAATCATTCACCGAACGGATCACTTCCGTCCAGTCCATTGTGCTGATCGCGTTCACATATTCCTGAGATACCTCACGGTTCGGGACAGACACCGTTTCCTGGTCACTGTCATAGGTTAAATAACCCAGATGAACCAGCAGCGTCAGAACGTCGTCCTTTGTCGCAAAGGTAACCATGTCGTTTGTAAAGGTCCCCGTATTGATGCGGACGCTGTCCCCCGCCAGCATTTTTATCACCGCGTCCTTCAGACCATCCATATTCATCTGAATATAAATTTTCAGCGCCTCATAGGTCTCTGTCTGGTTCCAGTAAGTTCCAAATTTATATCGAAGCATGGCTTCTACCACAGATTTCGGACTGTACATGGAGTACGTCCGACTCCCAAAGCGGCTGTGCGTCACAAGATGATAACCGTCATACCAGGCCCTGGCCTCCTCAAAACTCATCTGATACGCCTCGCACAACTCCTTCACTTCATCCTCCGTGAATCCAAAAAATTCGGCAAAATCCCCGGGCTCTGTCATAGAATACTCCGTGAACATATTCAGAGCGGAATGAGTCCCGTATTTTTTGACCGGCAGGATCCCCGTCATGTAGGCAAGCCCTACGTAATCTTTATCCTTAAGCCATGCCCGCAGAAAATCAAGATATTTTTTCTGGGCTTCCAGATCCTGCTTATACTCCCGGAACAGACAGTCCCACTCATCAATCAGGATAATGAAAGGATTACGGACCTGTGTATAAATATCCTGCATGGCAAACATAAGACGCGGCTCCTCAATATATTCCGGGTATTTCCGTTTTAACTCAGCCAGCACTCTCCGCTGAAGCAGAGAAAGCATCTCATCCATGCTGTGCGTTTCACTGAGAAACTCCTGCATATTGATCTTGATAACGTCGTACTGATTCAGGTGTTCCCGAAAAGATGCCGCCTGACTGATCTTCAGACATTCAAATAATCCGGACGTATCCTCCCCGCGGCCGTAATATGCCGCCAGCATATCCATCGCCATTGACTTGCCGAATCTTCTTGGACGGCTCACACAGATGTATTTCTGTTCCGTTTCGATTCGCGCGTTTGTCCGTTCGATCAGTCCTGTTTTATCCACATAAATCTCGGATTTTAAACTTCCGCAAAATCTCGCGCTCCCCGGATTCAGATAGCTGCCCATCTCTGCTCTGTCACCTCACTTTCAGTCTGAAAAATTATTGTTTCTCAAACCCCTGCTGCCGGCAATAAAATCAATAAAATCTTTTTTGAAAAGACACTCCTCTTCTATTTGACTTCGGTTTCTTTTTCGGATAAAGATCCTTAAGAGGTATTTCTTTTTTCACCTTCGGCACTGGTTTTGGCTCCTCTTTTTCTTCCTGTTCTTCTTCTCCGGTATCATAGTAAAGTTCTCTGTACGGCATACCGGAATCTTCCGCAGGCATACCGACAGCTTGCATAAATTTTTCTGTCCTTTTGTCCGCACAGCGCAGGTCCGGATAAAGCTCCACGCTTGACAGGCGGTATCCGCCATAAAATACAAGCCCAGTCAGATGACCTTCATGTTTTATTATTAAAAAATGACGATAACTGTCCCATTCCCTGTCCCAAAAATCAAATGTCGGTACGGTCAAAGGAAACAGCAAGACCGGATTTCCATTCAGGTCCGAATATTTGTGCATGTAACCGGTAATTTCATATTCGTATGTTCTCTGGAGCACAGACCGGTCAAGAACTCTGCCGCCAAGACAAAATGTCTCTTTATCACAGTCACGTCTCAGCTTCCGCTTTTCACGATAAAAGAATTTCAGAATTTTAATTTCCAGTATCTTCATCTGTCCAGGTACCGGAGTCTCTGCTATTCTGTTAATCCTTCCTGCAACCATAGCCGTTTTATCCCGATCAAGCTTCTCGCAGTCGTCCGTAACTCTGCCGCCCATGCAGACCAGGCTTTCCGGAAAATTGATTTTCTCAAGCCTGCTGCAGCCCCGGAATACCTTATTGCTCAGCAGCGCAATGCCAGGAGGCAGACAGATCTCCGTAAGATTACAGCATTCAGCAAAAGCTTCCTCGCCCAGCGAGATCAGATGCTTTGGCAGATGAATTTCTTCCATTGTACATTTTTCAAAAGCATAACTGCTGATCCGCGCAGTACTGTCAGGGATCACAACCTTTCCTTCAAACGGACAGCCGCGAAACGCCTGTTCGCCGATCATCTTCAGATTTTGAGGAAGAGTTATCTTCCTCAGATTCCGGCAATCCGCAAACGCTCTTTCAAAAATACAGGTGACTCCAGGATGAAAAACAATCTCTTCAATCTGCGAAGCCTGCAGTATTTCCTCTGGAATACGCCGGATGCGTCCCGGCACCTGAAATTTTCTGATTCCGCTGCCCTTAAACGCTCCCCGTCCGATTTTCTCAAGGGAATCCGGCAGATGGATTTCTGTCAGGCCCTCACAGTCTGCAAACACATACTCCCCAATCTCCATTATTCCTTCCTCAAGAATGACTTCCTCAAGAGCCCTGCAACCGGAAAACATACCTTTTGTCAGAGAGCCCAGTTCTGCCGGAATCCATACTTTTCTCAGGGCGCTGCAGTTTTTAAACGCATCTGGATACACTTCTCTGACACTGGCAGGAATACGGACCTCCCTCAGAGAACTGCAGCCCTCAAAACTTCCTTTGATTTCACGAAGTCCATCCGAAAACACAAGAGTCTGCAGACCTTCACATTTCCGAAACGCATAGTACCCTATAGTTTCCAGCGATTCCGGAAAAATAACCGTTCGCAGTACCGTGTTTTTTTCAAAAGCATACATCCCGACAGATTTTATTCCGTCCGGAATCCGGAGCGTTCCCCCTGCGCCGCTGTAAGACAAAATCTTACCTTTTTCATCGACTTTCAGATAGTGACCCATATGCCGGTCGATCATCCTGTAACATTTAACTGACGCATCCGCACTTTTATCCTCGTCCGGCGGAAGTTCATAAACCGTCCAGTCCCCATATTTCCAGCTTCTGTATTCCGCCATGCCGATCCCCCTTCTTTCCTTTGCAATGAGTATTTTTCATCCGACGGTTCGGATTTTCCTTTTCAGGCAAAAATTTTTCATGATGTTCAGCCAATATCCGCTTCTTCTGCTTTGGCCCATGATGCCGCGCCAGGCAATATCAGCAGTCCAAAAAATAAATCTGTTCATTTCCTTCCTCCCCGGCGCTCATTTGTCCTTATCTTCTTTTCTCCTGTTTACAAGAAAGTCAAGCGCTGTCAGCAGCGGCAGACCGGCTCCCGCTCCGGCTGCCATCAGTCCGACTGCTGACAATGACGCAGTCCCCAGCAGGGACGAGTAAAGCAATTTATTCTTTGCCGCACTTTCATCATTCAGTAAAGCACAGCGGGAGATTAATTCCAGCGCGCTTTCCTCCGCTGTTATTTCCTTAACTGCCTGCGTCTGCTGAAACAAAGTCACAACAGACATGACAACCGGCCAGCCAAGCATCTGCTCTGCTTTCTCCGTATTGATAATTGTATTTTTCGATATTCCCAAAATCTTCGACAACTGTGCCTGACTTAATCCAACCTCTTTTCTGATCTCCGGCAGATGACGGGAGATATAGGCAATCAGTTCCTCTCGGCCGAATAATTTTTTTTGCTGATCCATTTTCATCTCCATATTCCATGCTGTTTAATTATGTTTCTTTTCTTGTTTTTTCTTTTCATTTTTTCTTTTCAGGCAGAATTTTTCCATGCTTGAGAGTTGAAAGTTTTCAATAAAAGAATAACCCTTCCACATGATTTTATGGTATTCTTTAGTTCCCACACTAAAAAGGATACAGAACCACCCGAAAGAGTTATTTCATGTATAAGTTTACCATACTTTCCGGTGGTTTACCATACGATTATGATAAATTTTATTGAAAATATTCTCTCCCGCTTTGAATCCTGCTTCTTACGTAAGGCTGCCTTCGGATGGAAAGAATCCTGTGTTTCTTCTGCTTCCCATGTATATCGGAGGCTGCGGTGAAGGATTATCTGAGGAAACATTTTTTCCGCCTTTTGAATCAGAGTCCTGAATTACGCATAACGCAGATAATTCAGGGACAGCAGGAGGATATGCCAGAGGTCTGTGAGGATCTGCTGGCTTCTTGATGGTGCAAACTCTTAACTCTCAAGTAGGTAACAAATGAAATATCACGATTGGGCAACCTTTTTCCGTAATTAATTCTTTACCGTCACTGCCACTGTGTATTTCATTTTCCCTGCCTTTACTGTGATTTTCGTTTTCCCAATTTTCTTTCCTTTCACTTTAACAGATCTCCTGCCAGATACTGAAGCAACCTTCTCATTTGAACTTTTGCAAACCATACTGCCTGAGGATGAAATCATCGGTTCGAGCGTTACCGACGCTCCTTTTTTCAAAGTCAGACTCACCGGAAGTTTTGAACTGTTCGATGATCCGCTCCCGGATTTTTTCACAATTACTTTTACCATCTCCGTCTGACCGTTTTCCATACTTACTGTAACCGTCGCCATTCCCGTTTTCTTCTGTGCCATCAATTTGCCGTCCCCGCTGACCTCCACAATCTTTGTATTACTGGATTTCCATGACGTCACACCAGCTTCTCCCACTTCGTTATTCACTTCAAGTTTCAGAATCGATTTTCCGGCTTCCAGCGTAACTTCTGATACATTTGTCTCTATTTTCTGCCGCGACACCGGGTTTATCCTGTCGTATGCCACACGGGTCAAAACAGGATTTCCATCCAGATTCAGACCATTCAGCTGATTTTCGGTACAATACAGATCCGTCAGCAGCGGATTCCTGCTTATATCAAGATTTTTTAATTGATTGGAAGGACAATCCAGAACAACCAGCCGGGAATTTGCACTTATATCAAGACTGCTCAGCTGGTTCTTCCCACAATGTAAATAAGACAGAGAAGTATTCTTACTCACATCAAGACTGCTCAGCTGATTTCCTCCGCAATGCAGATAAGTTAATGCCGGATTTCTACTCACATCAAGTTTCTTCAACTGATTATTTTCACAGAGCAAATAAGTGAGCTGCGAATTCTGAGCCACATCAAGGCTGACAAGCTGATTGTCACTGCAAATCAATACAGTCAATGCCGGATTTTTACTTATATCAAGGCTGACAAATTTGTTTTTCTGACAAGAAATCTCCCTCAAAGCCGGATTCCCGCTTATAAGACTTGTCAATTGATTATTATTACAATATAATTCCTTCAGTTCCGGATTCCTGCTCACATCCAGACTTTCTATGCTGTTATAACGGCAGTATAAGAAAGCTAGTTTTTGATTTCTGCTCACATCCAAACTGACCAGCTTATTAGAGGAACAATTCAGAAACTCAAGTTCCGGATTTCCACTTACATCCAGACTGCTCAATTCATTACTATAACAATATAATTCTGTAAGCGCCGTGAATTTTTCTATTCCTTTTAAATCTTTTATTTTCTTATCAGCGACTGACACCTTTTTGACATTTTCTATTTCTTTGACTTCCAGTATTCCGCTGCCATCCTTGTCAAACGTTTTAACATATTCCCTGAATATCTCATCCGGAAAATTTACCGCATTGATTTCCACGTTTTCTTCTGCTGTCTGCAGCGGCACATATTTCTGCCCATTCAAAAGTTTCACAGATTCAGCGCTTCTCCTGTCCCGAATGCCTGAGCCTTCAAAAGTGTTCTGATTCTCTGCCATATTCTGCTGCACAACCGTCACAATCTCTTCGGCCGCAACCTGGCTGTATCCCTGAAACAGCAGCATGCCTGCAAATATCACCGTCAATATTCTTCTCTTCATAGCCGTCTCCCTTCTTTTTATAAAGTCTGATCAGTACACTTTCGCGGAACGATATCAGATGAAGGATTGGGGCCCGCCACTGACACGAATTTAACGCCCGTCTCCCGAAAAGGCAAGGGGCAGCCTCCATCTGATATCTTTGCGAAATCTACTTTTTAACCGTCACTTTCTTTGCTGTGCTCCACACCGAATACCAGGTGTTCCCTCCGGACTTCTTATAACTCCGGATGCTTACTTCATACGTTCCTGCCTGCTGCAGCTTCACTGTCTGCTGCACGGTTCCCGCATTCTTTACTTTCACCTTTTTTATCGTCTTTCCTCTCCGGAACCGGAGTTCATAACCGTCTCCCTTCCCGGCCTTCTTCCACTTCACCACTGCTTTCATTCCGGCCTTGCCCGAAACATTCTTCAATGTCGGAACGGAAAGATATATGCTGCTTACACTGTTAATACT
>CANRGB010000132.1 GCA_947630005.1 uncultured Lachnospiraceae bacterium | reverse complement strand
GCCCCGGATTAAACCCATAAGGGGCCGAAAAAGGGCGGTTAGCCCCAATTTTAGCCCCTGTAAACCCATAAAAAACGGTTCAAATCACGTCAAATCGGGACAGCCGTTTCAGAATTTTGAACAAAAATAAAGCCCGGAAATAGTGTATTCCGGGCTTTTCGCATACCATAGTAAGCAGAAAGGCTGCCACTGACAGACTTTCTGTATTTTGCAGCCTGCGATTAACGCTTGCTGAACTGCGGCGCTCTTCTCGCTGCTTTGAGGCCATATTTTTTGCGTTCTTTCATTCTCGGGTCACGGGTCAGATAGCCCGCTTTCTTGAGGATCGGTCTGTACTCGTCGTCCGCCTGAAGCAGAGCTCTGGAGATGCCGTGACGGATCGCTCCGGCCTGACCTGTCGTGCCGCCGCCGCATACATTGACCAGTACGTCGAACTTGCCTGTGGTCTCGGTGGCTGCCAGCGGCTGGCGCACGATAACCTTCAGCGTCTCAAGTCCGAAATAATCATCGATGTCTCTTTTATTGATCGTAATCTTTCCGGTTCCCGGTACCAGATATACTCTGGCGATTGATTTTTTCCTTCTGCCTGTCCCGTAATATCTTTCTGTAGCCAATGTTCTTTACCTCCCTCTTAGAATGTCAGCGTTTCGGGCTTCTGAGCCTGCTGTTTGTGATCCGGACCTGCGTATACAAAGAGCTTCTTGTACATCTGTCTTCCAAGCGGTCCCTTCGGGAGCATACCCTTTACCGCGAGCTCGATCACTCTTTCCGGTTTCTTCGCCATCATCTCACGGAGAGTCGTCTCCTTCATTCCTCCTACGTATTTGGAATGATGATAATAAATCTTCTGATCCAGCTTCCTGCCTGTTACGCTGACCTTATCCGCATTTACTACGATCACATAATCGCCTGTATCCATATGAGGTGTGAAAGTCGGCTTGTTCTTTCCTCTCAAAACGCTTGCTACTCCTGAAGCCAAACGGCCAAGTGTCATATCTGCAGCATCAACCACATACCATTTTCTTTCAATAGTTGCCTGGCTGGGCATATAACTTTTCATTGGTTTTCCTCCTTGATCCATACCGATAGCTGTCCAATTCCTTACAGTTACCAAACGATATAAAATCCGCCGCGCGGATCCGCCCGCTGACGCGGGTCATGCAATACCTACCGGGCAAACAGAGGCTTATTTCCGTCCTCCCGCTCTTTTCTTTGCAGAAAATCTTTATGGAAAATGCTCTACCGGGGCTTTGGCTCAAGCATTTACATACTTTGTCACATTGAAATATTATATTACAGGCCCCGCGGCGTGTCAAGCATGAAAATGGGAAATTTCGGCTTAATTTCAGCCGGAATTGTACAGTTCCCTTTTCCTGCGGGCACGTCCAACGGCAGCTCTGCACAACGCTTCTTCAAAAATAAGTCTTCAGATTTCCTCCTTCATATCCGGATATTCGATCCGCACCAGCGTCAGTCCCTGCGGCCGCGCCGTCTCCCCCGCGCGCCTGCGGTCTTTTGCGGCAAGGATCTCCGGAATCTCCTCCGGCCGGATCGTTCCGTTTCCCACGCGCAGCAGAGTCCCGGCTATGATGCGCACCATATTATAAAGGAAGCCGTTTCCGCGCACGCGCAGCGTGATCATATCCCCCGTTTCCTCAATATCAAGACTGTAAATCGTTCTGACATGGTTCGTGATCTCGGGGCGGCTTGTGCAGAAGCTGGAGAAGTCATGCTCCCCGACCAGGTGCGCCGCGCCGGCGCGCATCCGTTCCGGATCCAGATCCCAGTAATAAAACAGCGAATACAGGCGCTCGCAGGGATTCGGAAACCGTCGGTGGCAGATACGGTACTCATACGTTTTTATTGTCCTGCAGAACCGCGGATGAAAATCCGGGGCCGTCTCCCGCGAGTCCTGGATCCGGATATCCTCCGGCAGCCTGGTGTTCATCGCGTAGGAAATCCGATCCGCCGGCATCCGCGCGGAGGTGTCGAAGACGGCCACGTTTCCAAGCGCGTGGACTCCCGCGTCTGTCCTGCTCGCTCCGATCACGCGGATCTCCTCCTGCAGAAGCTCTGACAGGCAGCGGTTGAGCTCGCTCTCGATCGTATTTCCGTTTGGCTGGATCTGCCAGCCGCAGTAGTTTGTGCCGTCGTACGCGACGGTCAGCTTCACCCGTTTTTTCATACGTTTTCGCTCCAAAGTTCTGACCGCCGCCGTCCGACAGCAGAATTGAAATCACCTCGCGTGACAGTGAAGGCGGGAACTGTAATCAGGATTTCCCTGCGGATCACTCTTTCTTTTCCGGTTCCACGATCCGGATATGCACATCGTCGAGCTGCTTCTGGTCCACCGCGGCCGGCGCGCCCATCATGACGTCCTGCGCGTTCTTGTTCATCGGGAACGGAATGATCTCGCGGATGCTCTCCTCGCCCGCGATCAGCATGACCATGCGGTCGACGCCGGGCGCGATTCCCGCATGAGGCGGCGCTCCGTAGCAGAACGCGTTGTACATCGCGGGGAATTTCGCCTTCACATCGTTCTCGCCAAGTCCGACCATCTGGAACGCTTTCACCATAATCTCCGGATCATGGTTCCGGACCGCGCCGGAGGAAAGCTCCACGCCGTTGCAGACGAGATCGTACTGATAGGCGAGGATCTCAAGCGGTTCCTGCTCTTCAAGCGCTTTCATGCCGCCCTGCGGCATGGAGAACGGATTATGGCAGAACTCCAGCTCGCCGGACTCCTCTCCGATCTCGTACATCGGGAAGTCCACGATCCAGCAGAATTCATAACACTCTTTGTTCATGTGCTGCGGAGACGCCGCTCCGAGGACCCTGCGCAGCACGCCGGCCGTCTTCTGCGCCGCCGGCTTCCTGCCTGCCGCCACTCCGACAAAATCACCGGGCTTTAAGCCCATCGCTTCCTTGACGGCTTCCCTGCGCTCCTGCAGGAACTTGGAAATTCCGCCCACAAAAGAGCCGTCCTTGTCCACGCGGAACCAGTACGCTTTGTTTCCGCTCTGCACTTCCACCTCGGCGCAGAGTTTGTCGATCATCTTTCTCGTACCTTCAAATCCTGAAACGACGACTGCTTTGACGGTCTGGCCTTCGAACGGACCGAATCCGCAGTCTGCCATGCAGGCCGTCGCGTCCGTTACCACAAGATCGATGCGCAGATCCGGTTTGTCCGTACCGTAAGTCTCCATCGCGTCCAGATAGGAAATGCGTTTGAACGGCGCGCTTGAAGCCGTCTTGTAGACGCCGTATTTCGCGAATACCGGCGGCAGCACATCTTCAAGCACCGTGAACACATCCTCCTGGTCCGCGAACGCCATCTCCATGTCGAGCTGATAGAACTCGCCCGGAGAACGGTCCGCGCGCGCGTCCTCATCGCGGAAGCAGGGCGCGATCTGGAAGTACCGGTCAAAACCGGAAGCCATCAGAAGCTGCTTAAACTGCTGCGGAGCCTGCGGCAGCGCGTAAAATTTGCCTGGATGATTTCTCGACGGAACGAGATAATCGCGCGCGCCTTCCGGTGAAGAACAGGTCAGGATCGGCGTCGTGATCTCCATAAATCCGTGCGCGTTCATGCTGGCGCGCAGCTCCGAGACGATCTGGCTGCGAAGTACGATCCTCTCCTTCACCTCCGGATTTCTCAGATCCAGATAGCGGTATTTGAGCCGGATGTTCTCATCCGATTCCTTGGAGCGGCCGATCTGGAACGGAAGCTCATTGTACCGGCACTTTCCAAGAATTTCGATGTGCTCCGGGACAACCTCGATCTCGCCGGTCGCGATCGTATCCGTCTTGTTTGAACGCTCCCGCACTTCTCCCGTGACCGCGATCGTAGACTCGTAATTGATCCCGTTCACGATCTCCATCATCTCTTCCGTCTCAATGACCACCTGCGTCACGCCGTAAAAATCCCGCAGGATCAGGAAGCCGAGATTTTTGCTGACACGTCTGAGATTATCATACCAGCCCGCGATCTTTACCTTCTTTCCGACGTCCCCGATCCTGAGTTCTCCGCAAGTATGTGTTCTGCCCTGCATATTTTTCATCCTTTCCGAATCTGAATTTTTCACACTCTTTTCCGCGGCGCTTCTCCGCGGGATTCCTTCTGAATTTTTCTGTTTCATTCTCTATACCCCGCCTGCACGAAACGAGCAAAACATTTCGTGCGCTTCCGGGGTGCTTTTGTCATTAAAATTCGCCGGCACGCAGCAGACAAATATTCCGCAACACTTCCGGGCTACTTTTATCATTAAAATTCGCCTGCACGAAACGAGCAAAACATTTCATGCACTTCCGGGGTGCTTTTGTCATTAAAATTCGCCTGCACGAAACAGACAAAATATTCCGCCCGTCTCTCCTGCATCCGCCGGATGCGCGCCGGCACATAAAAGTCTTGTCCTGCCGCTCTTTTAGAACAGCGCCGGCACGATCCCCAGCCGGTTTGCCCCGAACATTGCCGCCACATACCCGAACAGTATCAGATACGCGGCAAAATCGCGCCGCCTGTATTCCAGCGGCTTCATCTTCGTCCGGCCTTCGCCGCCGTGGTAGCCGCGCGCCTCCATCGCCATCGCGAGATCGTTTGCGCGCCGGAACGCCGAGATAAACAGGGGAACCAGCAGCGGTATCATATTCTTCGCTTTCTGGATCAGATTCCCCGACTCAAAATCCGCGCCCCGCGCCATCTGCGCTTTCATGATCTTGTCCGTCTCCTCCATCAGGATCGGGATGAAGCGCAGCGCGATCGACATGATCAGCGCGATCTCGTGCACCGGCACCCGGATTTTTTTCAGCGGTCCCAGCGCTTTCTCCAGACCGTCCGTCAGATCATTCGGCGTCGTTGTCAGCGTCATCAGCGAGGAGCCGATGATCAGATACACCAGGCGGATCGCCATAAATGCCGCCGTCTCGATTCCCGCGTCGGTGATCTTTAGCTTCCAGATCCGGACGACGGTCTCACCCGGCACCAGAAACAGATTAAATATGGAAGTGAACACCAGCAGAAACAGAATCGACTTCAGTCCGCGCATCATAAACTTCAGAGGCACTTTTGAAATACAGATCATTGCCGCCAGAAACGCCGTCGCCACCACATAAGCCTCAACGGAGCGGAACGCGAACAGCGTGATCAGATAGATCAGCGTACCCGCAAGCTTCACCCTCGGATCCAGTCTGTGGATCACGGAGCCTGACGGATAATATTGTCCTAATGTAATATCCCTTAACATTTCTTTCCTCTCATCCGGTCCCGATTCCTGCGCAAAACCGCGGCCTTATCCTTTCTTCAGCACCCGCAGTATCTCATCCGCGGCCTCTTTGACCGTGATCGCGTCTGTCCGGACCGGCCATCCCTGGCTGTGCAGCGTCTGCATCAGATACGTGACCTGCGGAGCCGCCAGCCCCACCTGCTCCAGCTCCCTGTAATGTTCAAAGACTCTGCGGGGCGTATCGTCATACATCACCTGACCCTGGTTCATCACGATGATCCGCTCCACGTAACGCGCGACATCCTCCATACTGTGGGAGACGAGAATGACCGTGATCTTCTGCTCCCTGTGCAGCTTCGCGATCTGATCCAGGATGTTGTCGCGTCCCCGCGGGTCCAGTCCGGCCGTCGGCTCGTCCAGCACAAGCATCTCCGGCTTCATCGCGAGGATGCCCGCGATCGCCGCGCGGCGTTTCTGTCCTCCGGAGAGCTCAAACGGAGACTTCTTATAATATTTCTCCTTGAGGCCCACAAGGCGCAGCGCCTCGTAAGCCCTCGCCTCGATTTCTTCTTTCGGCAGTCCCAGGTTTTTCGGACCAAAGCAGACATCCGTGAACACATCCGTCTCAAAAAGCTGATATTCCGGGTACTGAAAAACCAGCCCGACTTTGCTCCGAAGCTCCTTCATCCGGTATCCCTCGGCATAAATATTTTCATTATTATAATAAATCGTGCCGGAGGTCCCGCGCATCAGTCCGTTCAGATGCTGAATCAGCGTGGATTTCCCGGAGCCGGTGTGGCCGATGATCCCGATGAACTGCCCGTCCGGAAGCTCCAGGCTGACGTCCCGGACCGCGTGTTTCTCAAAAGCCATGCCCGCATTGTATACATAATTCAGATGTTCTATTCTGATCGCCATTATGCTTCCCTCACCTTCCGGAGTTCTTCCACCAGCTCATCGATCGTCAGAATCCCATCGGGAAGCGGAATCCCGGATTTCTGCAGCTCATGCGCCGCCAGCGTTACCTGCGGGACGTCCAGGCGGTAAGACTTGAGCTCTTCCACATGGGAGAAGACTTCGCGCGGCGTCCCCCGCATCACGATCTTTCCCTGTTCCATGACGAAAACCTTATCCGCCTGGATCACTTCCTCCATATAATGCGTGATCAGGATCACCGTCACATGCTCCCTGCGGTTCAGTTCGCGCACCGTCCGGATCACTTCCCTGCGCCCGTTCGGATCCAGCATGGCCGTCGGCTCGTCCAGCACAATGCACTTGGGCCGCATCGCCACAACGCCCGCAATCGCCACGCGCTGCTTCTGACCGCCGGAAAGCTTGTTCGGCGAATGGGAGCGGTATTCCCACATGCCGACCGCCTTCAGGCTCTCCTCGACGCGCTGCCAGATCTCCTCGCGCGGCACCCCCATATTCTCAGGGCCAAAGCCCACATCCTCGTCCACGATCGTCCCGATGATCTGATTATCCGGATTCTGAAACACCATGCCGGCTGTCTGCCGGATCTCCCAGAGCTTCGACTCGTCCCGCGTATCCTTTCCGTCCACAAACAAAGTCCCCTCCGTGGGAACCAGGATCGCGTTGATATGCTTCGCAAGCGTGGATTTCCCGGAGCCGTTATGCCCGAGGATCGCGATAAAATCTCCGGCCTGCACGTCAAGATCAACATCGTCGACCGCGCGCGACCGGGACTCAACCCTGCCTTCCTCATCCAGTTTCACATACTCAAACGCAAGTTTTCTCGCCTTAACTATCTCCATTCTTTCCGAATCCTTTATCTTTTTCATTCTCCTGTAATCCTTCCGGCGGACTGCCCTTCTATCAGCTTCCCCTCAAAGAGCTGGCGCTTCTCGGCCGGCCTGTCCTCGATCAGATCAAACATCAGGCGGATCGTCGCTTCCGCCATCTCTTTTCTCGGCTGCCGGATCGTTGTGATCGACGGTTCGTAGTAGGCCGCGATCGGCAGCCCGTCAAAACCCGCAACCGAATAGTCCTCCGGTATGCGCTTCCCCGCGTCAAACAGTGCTTTGCACGCCCCGATGGCAATGCTGTCCGAAACGGCATAGACGCAGGTAAATTCCCTTCCTGTCTCCAGAAACTCTTTCATCAGCGCGTAGCCGTTTTCCATCGAATACGTCGGCAGCTCGTCATGGGACCAGGCCACAAGCTTCTCGTCGTATGGAATCCCATGTCTTTCCAGCGCTTTCCGATACCCCTCGAAGCGGAGCCTTCCGATGCTGGCATCCTGCTTTCCGGCCGCGAGAAGCGCAATTTTCCTGTGCCCGCAGCCGATCAGGTAATCGACCATCCGCTGGCTTTCTTTCTCGTTATCCACGCTGACAATCCCACAGTTCCCGGACAGCTCCGTATCATCCACCGTACTGATCACAAAAGGAACCTTAAGCTGCCCCAGCTTCTCTGTCCTGTGGCTGCTCAGCCCGCCAAGAAAAACGATTCCCCTCAGCTTTTTCTCCTTCTCAAGCTGGATCGCCACATCCGCCTCATCCTCAAACTCCTCGACATGCTGCAGCACAAACGAGTGTTTCCTGCTCTTGATCTCCCGCTCAAAGACCTGGATCATATCAGCAAAAAAAGGATTGCTGATACCTTTAATCAATACAGCAATCGTTCTGGAATCAGAGCGCTT
>CANRGB010000131.1 GCA_947630005.1 uncultured Lachnospiraceae bacterium | reverse complement strand
AGAACTTCCTGCATCTTCTCATAAACGCCGTTGGACTCCGCCTCGGTGCCGTGGCCCATAAAGCAGATCGCGGTCTGGCCGTCGTCGTACTCCGCCGTCGCTTCCACGATCGCATCGGCTACCGCCTGGAAATCCTCGTCGCTTGTAAGGAGCGGCTCACCAAGCACAACTTTCTCAAAAGCATCCGCGTACTCCGCGAGTTCATTAGAGAGATCCGTGTACTCAAAACCATTCATCAGATGCGTCGGCTGAACGACCAGCGTCTTTACGCCATTGTCAACCGCACGGTCAAGCGCCTCTGTCACATTGTCAATCTTAACGCCGTCACGGCTCATCACATGCTCGATGATGATCTGGCTGGTGAATCCGCGCCGTACGCTGTAATCCGGGAACGCTTCTTCCATCGCGGCCTCGATTGCGCCAATTGTTGCCTGCCGGTTGTCGTTAAAGCTCGTTCCGAAGCTGACCACCAGAAGCTCCGACTCTCCAATCTCGTCCTGATTGCGGGTATTCTCGTTGGAAGCGTCGCCGGTATAAGCCTCGCTCTCTGCCTCTGATGCTTCCTCCGCCGCTTCCGTCAGCATTTCGGTCTCCGCCGCCATAACGGTCATGCAGGATGCCGCGAGCATCGCCGCCGCTGCGGTTCCCGCGATCAGATTGTTCCAGATTTTCCTTTTCATTCCTGTTTCCTCCTGTCTTTTCGGGTCTTCTGCCCTGCTTATTTTCGCCGCTGCTGCGGATGCCGTCACCAGGCAAGCCCACGGCTCCGCTTTCCCCGATCCGGGGCTTATGGCTTGCTGCAGTTTGCACGCAGCTGTCTCTTGGAATTTCCGGATATTCTGCGCAGAAACTCTGAAGATGCAGTGCGGGCACGCAAACAGCGGCCGTTACAGACCAAAAACAGAGCGGTGTACGCGAGGAGGATGTCTGTATGTGATATAAAGCAAAAGCCTCCTACCCGCAGGTAAAAGGCTTCACTGTAAAATTTCATATGAAAGAATGTCCTTTGCAGGACGCTGCACTGTCATATTAAATCACGCAAGTACAACCAATTACTCGTGGTCTGGGAGCATGACGCAGCTTCGTTCGTCCCTCCTTTCAGAAACTCCGGCCAAACAGCAGAAAATCTGTTTTGCCCTTTGCTTCGTCTGGCGCGGTACAACTCTGCCTCCATGCTCCGTACTGACGGCACGGCAGGTCTCCTGACTCATGGATCCTCACATTCGGCGGCCTTCCCGGTTTCCCAGTGGCCCGGCTGCTTCGCAGCGCCTCCTGCTCCCCAATTACAGTGACGAGTTCGTACAGGATTCTCACCTGTTTCCCTTTTCACCGAACCTTCGTGCAGCAGCATACGCATCATTCATCTAATGGCTTACTGCTTCACTAACAAATCCGGCACCTGTGCCCTGTTCTGTTTTCAATCTGATGACAGCATAGCACAATATTGAATCAATAGCAACCAGAAATTACTGTACCGCTTCCATTTCCACACAAAGCCAGTACTTTGAGTACGGATTTTCAGCCTTCTGCCTCCAGCACCAGAATCTCCGACCAGAAATCCGTGAACGAATTCAGTTCCTGTCCGAGTCCTTCGTGCACGTCCCCGGACTGTTTCCCCGGAATCTCGGACATGACCATTCCGATATTCATCAGCTCGCTTCCGTAATAAGTGCCGGCGTCCCTGCCGTTCCGCTCCACGCGGTACGCGCACGATTCATCCAGCCCGTGAAGGACGATTCTTCTGTACGGGCCGTTCGCCTCATTCAGCACCCGGTAATATCCGACGACCGCCTGTTTCTTATCCTCGGAGACGACCATCCAGGCAGAAATATTGTGATCGAACGGGCTCTGCAGGCGGTAGAACGTCCCGCTGTGGATCAGCTTTCTGTATTTCTTCACAAAGCGGATCTGCTCCTTTACCGTCTCCCGCTCCGCGCCGGTAAGCTTCGCAAGATCCAGCTCATAGCCAAACGCGCCGAAGCAGGCCACGTCGCCGCGCATCTTGATCGGCGTCATCCTGCCCACCTGATGATTCGGCGTGATGGACACATGAGCGCCCATGGAGCTGACCGGATAAACATAAGACGTACCATACTGGATCTTCAGGCGCTCCACCGCGTCCGTGTCGTCGCTCGTCCAGCACTGCGGCGCGTAGTACAGAAGACCCGGATCAAAACGGCCGCCGCCGCTCGCGCACGACTCAAACAGAATTTCGGGAAATTCCGACGTCAGTCTCTCGTACAGATCATAGACGCCCAGAATATACCGGTGGAAGATCTCCCCCTGCCTGTCCGGCTCAAAGGCCGCGGAATAGCACTCCGTGATAAAGCGGTTCATATCCCACTTGATATAAGAGATCTTCGACTCCCGCAGGATCTTCACGATGAGGTCATGGATATAATCGACGACCTCTTTTCTTGAAAAGTCAAGCACATACTGCTGGCGTCCGTGGGAAGTCCTTCTCCCCGGCGTCTGGATGATCCAGTCCGGATGGTTCCGGTAAAGCTCGCTGTCCTTGTTTGCCATCTCAAGCTCCACCCAGAGACCAAATTTCAGCCCCAGCGCCTCGACCTTTTCCGAGAGACCTTTGATCCCGTCCGGCAGGCGGTCCGTGTTCGCCCACCAGTCGCCGAGACCGCTCGAATCGCTCGTCCGGCTTCCGAACCAGCCGTCGTCCAGCACAAACAGCTCGACGCCGTGCTCTTTTGCCATCTTCGCGATCGCAAGCAGCTTCTCCTCGTCAAAGTCAAAGTATGTAGCTTCCCAGTTGTTCAGAAGAACAGGCCGTTCCCGTTCACTCCAGTATCCTCTCGCGAGCCTTGTCCGGTACAGACGGTGGAACGTCTGGCTCATCCCGTTCAGGCCCTCACAGGAATAGACCACGACAGCCTCCGGCGTCTGGAAGCTCCCGCCCGGATTTAAGCGCCAGGAGAAGCCCGCCGGATGGATTCCGATCATCATTCTCGTCACATCAAACGTGTCAACCTCGGCCTGCGCGAGGAAATTTCCGCTGTAGACAAGCGAAAAGCCCATCACTTCTCCCTGAAATTCATCCGCCGACGGACGTTTCAGGGCCGCAAACGGATTCTGATGCTGCGAGGAGGCCCCCCGCAGACTTCCGACCGACTGGATCCCCTGCTGCAGCATGCGCTCTTTCACATGGCGCTCCCTGCCCCAGGCTCCGGAGAGCTGCAGCCACTCATAATCCGAATCCGGAAGATCCAGCGACAGGCTCATCGCCGTCGTCAGATAAACCTCTTCTTTCCCGTGATGTTCAAAGCGAACGCTCCGCGCGATCGCGTTTTCCCTGTTAAAAATCGTATAAAGCAGCGTCATCTCCAGCCCGGTCAGCTCGTCGCGAAGCAGAATCTCCAGCGTGTCCGCCTCGCCGTCCTCCTTTGTCCAGGTAGCCGGAAGTCCCTCAAGACGCGGTTTCCCCGCGTAAATCTTATGAGAAACGTAGGTAAAGTCCGTGATCCTGCTGCCGTTCTTCTGCAGAACCTCCACCGCCGGCATGCGGTAGTCTGTCGTGCCGTAGGACGGATATTCCTGCTTCAGATGTTCCAGAGAAAAAGAGTATTCATTTTCATAAACATAGGATGTCGTCGGGCGCATCACGTTCTCTGTCAGATAGTCATAGTTTTCTTTCTGCGGAACGCGCTTCCCGAAATAAAGCTGTCCCATCTGTCCGTTGCGCATCACCTTCATCAGATAACTGATCTGATTATTATACAGATGAAATTCTTTTGTGTTTTCATTAAATGCAATACCCATGGTCTCCTCCTGAAATTACTTAAAATTCCCGTATTCAAAACAGATATGATCTTCTAAAAAGACATCTTCATTCTAATGAATTTCCGGAGCGATACCAGTATATCCCGTTGTATAAACCAGTCGTTATGTTACTATAAAAGTTCCGGATCCCGCAGCACCTCGCTCATCTTCTGATACACGGATTTAATGTCAAGCGGCTTGGAGATATGCGCGTTCATCCCTGCTGCCCGGCTCTTTTCCTCATCCTCGGAGAACGCGTTCGCCGTCATCGCGAAGATCGGAACCGTCCGCGCGTCGCTGCGGTTCATCGCGCGGATCTGCCGCGTGGCCTCATAGCCGTCCATTTTCGGCATCTGAATGTCCATCAGAATCAGATCATAGTGACCGGGCTCCGATTCCGCAAACATCGCGACCGCCTGTTCCCCGTCCCCGGCCGACTCGATCACGGCGCCTGTCGATTCCCCGAGAAGCTCCTCCGCGATCTCCCGGTTCAGTTCGTTATCCTCGGCGAGAAGGATGTATTTCCCGCGGAAATCATATTCTGACATGGACGCCGCACTCACGTCATAGATCGGCGCGTCCGATCGGAGGCTCTCAAAGGCCCCCGCGATCGTGGATTCAAACAGAGGCTTTGTGATAACGCCTCTTGCTCCCGCCGCAATCGCCTGCGCTTCCGCATCCGAGGTATCATACGCGCTGATCAGAATGACCGCCGGCTTCTCCCCGACCTCCGCCCGCATCCTGACCGTCGTCTCAATCCCGTCAAGATTCGGCATGCGCCAGTCAAGGAAGCAGACGTCAAAATCATCCCCGACGGCATGGGCCATCTCTGCTTTTCCAATCGCCTCATAGCCGTTGTCAGCCCACTGTACTTCCCGCACATGCAGCTTATTCTTCAGAATATTGACAATATGCTCGCACGTATCGTGATCGTCATCCACCACCAGTACCTTCATATTCTCATAATGTACCTGCGGAACGCCCGGTATCGTCCCGAACGGAAGGAGAACCGTAAACGTGCTCCCCCTTCCAAACACACTGTCAACGCTGACTTCCCCGCCCATCAGTTCCGAGAAGCGCTTCACGATAGACAGGCCAAGCCCCGTGCCGCCGTACTTTTCGGTAACTCCCGCGTGTTCCTGCTCAAAGGATTCAAAAATCTTTTCAAAATTTTCCTCCTTTATGCCGCAGCCGGTGTCGGACACCTGAAATTTCATCCAGATGGTGTCTTCTTCCCGTTTCAGTTCCTCGGCGGACAGACGGATCGTGCCGCCCGCCGGCGTAAATTTGAGGGCATTGGAGAGCAGATTGGAGAGGATCTGATTCAGCCGGAGTGAATCACCGATCAGCGTCTCATCCACATCTCCCTTCAGGATCGTCTCGTACTCAATCTGCCTGCTCCGCGCCTGGCTGTAATACGTGTTGCCAAGTCCCTCCAGAAAAATCCGAAAATCGAAGGATTCGTGCCGGATCTCCATCTTTCCGCTCTCGATCTTCGACATATCGAGGATGTCGTTGATCAGGGAAAGCAGATGCTTTGAGGAGAGCTCAACCTTCTTCAGACAGTCACTCACCTTGGTTGGATTGCCAAGGTTCTGCTGGGCGATCGCGTTCATACCGATGATTCCGTTCATCGGCGTGCGGATCTCATGGCTCATCCTGCCAAGGAACTCGCTCTTTGCCATATTCGCCTGCTCCGCCCGCTGCTGTGCTTCCCTCGCCGTCTTAGTCATCTGAACAAGGATTTTCTCATCTCTCCACATAAAAGCGAAATAAACGGAAAATACACCCAGCAGTATCACGATCACAATGAATGACACGGTCATAGTCGTGGAATTCAGCTCCGAGATCATACTCCCTATGGTGTCCTCCATGACCTCATACGGAATCTGGGTCAGAAGATACCAGTCGGAATCTTCAACCGGGGCATAATACAGATACTGATAATTTTCCCCGACCGTGTAGGCCAGAAGTCCTGCTCTGTCCTCACGCATATCCTCCTTCATCGCGTCAAGAGAATACCCCTCATCCATCACCGCATACTTTTCCATCTTAGTAAAAAAATTCGCGCTCTTCGGCACATCCTTATTGCAGCTGTTCTGAATGATGTAGCTCCCGTTCATATTGATAAGGCTGCTGTAGGTCCGGTCTTCATCCCGCTGGAGGGCAAGCTGTTCCCCGAATTCCTCGCTTGAGAATCCCGCGATCACCGCGATCAGCTTCCGGTCCCCGAATTCACGCGGCGCGATCGTCGTCCCCATCAGGATCATATTGCTGCCGAGCAGCGCCTCGTTGTAGGATATCTGGTTCTCCTTCCCCTCGAACAGAGCTCCGAGAAAACTGATGTTCGACGCCGCCGGACGCACCCCGTCCTCGCTGTGGTACATCCCGGCATCGTCAATATACGCGAAGAAATCAAAATTGATATAATTTTTGACATCGGCAATAAAAGCGGACAGACTGTCATCATCCGTCAGATCCTGACGTTCAACATTTTCCGCAAACAGCTTTATCTCGGAGAAACGGCTGTCCAGACTGGTGTCCATGTGGCTGATCGTCTGCAGCGTCATCTCGCGCAGGTACAGCGTGCTCATCCTGGTGCTGGCATCCACCGTGACCTTCTCCGCTTTCTCTCCCATCCAGGTAAAGCTGGCAAGGCACGCAAACAGCACCGCAAGCAGCAGACACCCAAAGATAAAGTTACGCGATTTTCTATGATTCATCTTCTGATTCATCTTCTGATTCATCTTCATTGCTGATCGTTATCCTTCCATCTGTCTTTGAGGCTACCGCCTCATGGGCATGATTCTGGAAATAGATCCTGAGTACATCCTGCACTGTCTTTCCGGTCTCTTCCTTCAGCTCCACATTCGAAGCTTTTGGATCTGTATCACTGAATACATTCAGCATTGTATAGCCGTCTCCGTTGTTGTCCAGATATCCGCTGAGGCCCGCCATATAATCCGTGACCGCGATCGTGTAGGTACCATCCGGATCGATGGGCGATCCGTCCGGCAGCGTAACCGAGAGCAGTTCGGCAGGCTCGCTGTCACTTTCCTCCTTAAAGGAATAGCACAGCCCTGACGGATTCAGGAATCTGCCTCCGGGAACCCCGTCGACCTTCATTCTTTTGGAAATCCCGTTCTCCAGCATCTTCCATATGGTATCGCCGTCAGTCTCCAGCACAACCATCCGGTTATCGTACGGACAGATTTCCTCGAGATCATAGCCGTACAGATCCCCCGCGTAGAGGCTGCCGCGGATCGAACCGCCGTTGACAAAAGCCATATCAGCCCCTGTAACCTCCCGCACCGCATCCGCGATCAGATTTCCCAGAGCGGTTTCCTCAAGACGCACATTATAATTTTCATACTGCAGATCCTCGGCGACGGTTCCTACAATGGAAACGTCATAATCTACTTCCTCGTCCCCATTATAGTAATAATCGTCCACCTCCGCAAGTGCCTCCGCCATTTCCTCCTTACCTGCCAGCACACTGATCATCTTCTCTCCAAAAAAACGCATCACGTTGCCCGGTACCTTGATATGGTAAACATAACCGTCCGCCTCACACTCTTTGAGTCCGTCCGGCATCTCGGGCTCTTCGGAAACCCCTCCGACAAGGTAGGATCTCCTTTCGCCGCCGTCCATCATAAACGCTTCCTGTCCCTCAGTGGTCGCCAGAACTTCCAGGACTCTGTGACAGGCGTCAATTGTCTCCTCATCGGCAGAAGCATTGACAGCCAGAAAGCCATCCGGTATGCAGACCGTCCACGCATGATTCTCCCCGCTGCCCGGGAACGGGATCATATCATACTCGTACGTATCACTGTTCTTTATAAGAAACTCATACAGCTCCATGGACCCGTACGCCATGATCATCGTCCCGTCCAGCATACGCGACTGCACCGGCGTCGCGTTGGTCCGCGAAATGGAGAGTCCGCCGACATTCAGATACCCCGCCTCAACCATTTTTGACGCGAATTCCGTGCAGTGATCCATCGCGCCCACAAAGCTCTCCTCGCGGTCATGCATTTTCTGCGACCAGACAATCCCATCCGGCAGCGCAAGAAAGTCGGGGATCTGCGTTCCCATAAAATAGCAGGCCATCTTATAGCGGTCCGGATCCCGGAATCCGAACGTGCTGCCGTCCTCCCC
>CANRGB010000130.1 GCA_947630005.1 uncultured Lachnospiraceae bacterium | reverse complement strand
CAGCTGCCGGAGCAGTTCAGCTTTTTCAGGAAAACTTCCAGCTCTGTCCGTTCCATCCAAACTTAATGACATTGGTTTACTATATCGAAAGTATAGAGTAATCCACAGATTTAACTCGCAGCAGTACCTGCGGTGCGGGCATGCAGGTTTACTCCCGGAAACCTGGCAGACCGCTCTCTGTGTCTGCCATTCATAAAACGCTGCTGTTTGCCCCTGTACGAGGCGTAAACGGCAGCCATAAAAGGATCAATACTATGAAACGTTCTACCACCACCATTTTCTTCATCCTGGCTCTCTGCACGCTCATGCTCTCCGGCATCTGGATCTATTTCCAGAAAAAGCTGGAGCAGGTGGATCTCGCGGACTCAGTACACAGCACCGTCTACGACCGGCACTACGTCCTGATCGCGGACGACGGAAACTCTCTTCTCTGGGACTCCATCTACGAGAGCGCCGACGGGGAGGCCGCCGCGTCGAACGCTTATCTGGAACTGATCCGGCCGGACGACAACCCGGAATATACGCTGGCTGACTGCCTGAGGATCGCCATCGCCTCAAAGGTTGACGGCATTATTCTGCGGCCTGACGGAAGCGCAGAAATACGGGAACTGATCGACTCCGCTGTCAGTCAGGGTATCCCGGTCGTCACGATTCTTGAGGATGATTCCGCAAGTTCCAGGATCAGCTTTGTCGGACTGAACAGCTACCAGATGGGGGACGCTTACGCAGAGCAGGCCCGGAAGCTGCTGAATCCCGATTTTACTGAGATCATGGCCCTCGTTAACTCCGGCGCGAACGACGCAGGGACGAATCTGGTCTACACTTATATGACAAAACTGCTGGAACAAAGGCGAAAAGACGGCCAGCTCATGAATATCATGGCCTACAGCGTAGACAGTTCCTCGGATTTCGACGCCGAGGAAGTGATCCGGGATATCTTTGTGAACAGCGGAAATCTCCCGGACATTCTGATCTGCATGGACGAAATCATCACGGAATGTGCTTACCAGGCTCTTATCGATTATAATCAGGTCGGAAACGTAGATATCATCGGTTTCTATTACTCCGACACGATTCTTGAAGCGGTGCGCAGAGGAACCATCTCCGCCACAATCGCTCTGGATACGGAGGAAATCGGCCGGTACAGTGTCAACGCCCTCGGGGAATATCTCTCGCTTGGACATACCAGCAGCTACTACAGCGTGGGGCTGAATATTATCACCCCGGACAATGCGGCTGATTTTCTGTATCCGGTTGGCAGTGAGGAGCCGGAAATCCCCGGCCAGACGGATCTGTGACGTCTCATTTTCCGGCAAAAAAGTCATGTGAGTCTTTTTCAGGATCCGCTAATGAGCTTTCGCACGAGATTCAGTTCTGCCGTCAGCAGGTATCTCCTTTTCCGCCTCAGTGCGGCCCTGAATGTAAATGTAAATACGATCACCGGGAGGTGTATATTCATATGAACCTAAAAGAAAAACTTCCCTCTGCCAATTCCATGCAGACCAAGCTCAGCGCCGTCATGTTTTTTGTGCTGCTTTTCGTTCTCGGAATCGATCTCTTTATTTTCAGGCAGATTAATTCCGCGGTCGGGAGAATCGATGCCGTCTTTTCGAGCAACGTGACGATCAATGATCTCTCCGACATGCTTGGCCGCGTGCAGGACACGGTATATGAATATCTGAATACAAAGAGCAGCCAGGCGCTGGAAAACTATTATCGGTATGAGCAGGATTACCGGGAACTGCTCGGCGGTCTTAACAGCCGCAATATCGACAGCGAGATCAAAATCCTCGAGAAAAACATCGGCAGCATGTCCGAGAGTTATCTGGAACAGACCGATCTCACCGTGCAGGCCAAGCGCGGGCGCAATGTGGAGCGGTACAAGGATTATTATGAAAAATCCGATCAGCTTTACCAATACATTAACTCGTATATTTACAGGCTGAACACGCTGCAGTTTCACCGGAATTCCAAGAACTACAAACTCCTGCTCTCCTCAATGAATGTCCTGGAACAGGCTTCCATGGGAATCATGGTCATCGTTTTTCTGGTCGGAATCTTCGTCGCGATTCTTCTGGTCCGCGATATGATCCGTCCGCTCATGGCGCTCTCCGCCGCCTCCCACGAGGTCGCGGAAGGAAATCTGAACATTCCGCTTCTCCCCGTCATCTCCGGAGATGAAGTAGGCGTCGTGACAAACGGCTTCAACCAGATGCTGGTCGGCATCCGCGAAAATATTGAAAAACTGAAGGACAGTATGGAAAAAGAATCGCGGATGAAAGAGCGGGAGCTCTCGATGGAGGCTCATCTGAAGGAAGCGCAGCTCAAATTTCTGCAGGCGCAGATCAATCCCCATTTTCTGTTCAACTCGCTCAACGCCGGGGCGCAGCTTGCAATGATGGAGGACGCGGAGCAGACCGGAATTTTTCTGGAGCGGATGGCTGATTTCTTCCGTTACAATGTACGCCGCACCGGAGAGGACACCACGCTCGGAGAGGAAATTGAGTCGGTGGACAACTATATCTATATCCTGAACGTCCGGTTTGCGGGAGATATCACTTATACAAAAAGTATTGACGCAGGCATTGAAGATATCCGGATTCCCAGCATGATCCTGCAGCCGCTCGTCGAAAACGCGGTACAGCACGGGATTCATGACTGTATGGAGGAAGGGGAAATCTGCCTTTCCATCCGCAAAAGGACGGATACGCTCAATATCACAGTGAGCGACAACGGCATTGGTCTGAGTCCCGAAATGATCGATGCCATCATGAATGACCCGACAAATTCATATAGCCCCAGGCAGTCAAACGAAACTTTGCAGAAGCACCAGTCCACCGGCATCGCCATCCGGAACGTCATCAACCGCCTGGAACTTTACTACAATCAGAAAGGACTGCTCCAGATCACAAGCGGCGGCTTGGGATTTGGAACGCAGATTCATATCACGCTCCCTCTCACACACGGAGAAAACTGAATCTCGGTTCCACTGAACCAGCCCTGCCGTTTTCAGGCGCCGACGCCATTTTGCTTCATCCTGACCGTGCGCATATCTCGTTTTTACACGAAAACACAGCCAAAAGAAAGGAGACCTGTTATTTATGTATCGTATTTTGATTGCGGATGACGAGGGGATCATGCTGGAATCCCTCAAAAAGCAGATTCTCGGCCGGTTCGGGGACAGCTGCGCGGTGGAAACAGCGAAAACCGGCCGGGCCGTCATTGAAAAAGCTGAGACGTTTCATCCTGACGTCGTGTTTATGGACATCCACATGCCCGGCATCAACGGCATCCAGGCTATGAAAGAGATCCGCAAATTTAACTCTTCTGCCCTGTTTTATGTGATTTCCGCCTACGATAAATTTGATTATGCCAAGGAAGCGATCGATCTCGGCGTAGAGAAGTATCTGACAAAGCCGATCAGCCGCGCGGCGATGATCTCGGTAACCGAGGAAGCGCTTGAAAAAGTGGATCGGAAACGCCGGCAGCGCAGCGACCTCCTCCGGATACAGGAAAAGCTCGAGACGGTCATTCCCGTCGTGGAAAACGGCTTCGTCAGCAGTATTCTTCTGAAAAACGAACTGCAGGATGTGGATTACTACCGTCAGCTGCTGGATATCGAGGAGGATTACGGATATGTGATGGTTTTCCAGTTCGGATCGGATTATGAGGACGGACGGCTGGTCAGTCCGGTCGGAATGAATGTGCGGGCCCAGACTTTTTACCCGGAATTCCGGGACATCGTAAAGTCCGCGTTCGGCTGCATTATCGGAAGCGTCATGTCAAACCGCATCACTGTCGTCGTTCCGCATGCACAGCAGAATCTTCCGTACGAAGAGCGGATCCATATCATGGAGCGCGTCCGCGGCCTGGCCGCAAGGCTCGAAGAACGTCTCGACGCCAGATTCCGCGTCGGCATCGGCAAAACACACGCGTTCTCCGAGATGGAACGCTCCTACCGCGAGGCGGTCCGGGCGCTCAACGGCAGCCTTGGCCATGTGCTTCACATCGACGATCTGCAGCAGAACGGTCTCTACGATGAAGCTTTTCCGGAAGAAATCGAAAACCGCATTTTTCAGTATGTGGAAAAGGGAGATCCGGACAGAACCGGCGAGCAGGCGAACCTCTTTTTTGACTGGATGATCGAGCATTACCCGGATGATCCGAATAATATCCGTCTGAAGGTGCTGGAATACATCATCCGTGCGGAGAAGACCGCGTTCGACGCCGGTGCCGTCAACTACGGATTCAGCTACCGGAGAAATTATCTCGACACGGCGCTCTCCTGCGCAGGTTATGAAGATCTCCGGAAATGGTTTCTCGAAAAAATGACCGGAATCTGCCGTCTTATCCGGGATCAGAAGGAAGACCGGTCCGGATCCGCGGTTCGGAAGGCAAAAGCCTATATTCAGGAACATTACGACAGCGATCTCTCCCTCGACGAGGTTTCCAGAATCGTGAACATCAGCCCCTATTATTTCAGCAAGCTGTTCAAAGAAGAGTCGGGAGAAAATTTCATTGAATACCTGACTCGCGTGCGGATCACAAAAGCAAAAGAAATGCTCGAAAATCCTGCTCTGAGCATCAAGGAGATCAGCGCCATGAGCGGATATTCCGACCCGAATTATTTCAGCAGAGCTTTCAAAAAACAGACAAACATGACGCCGAGCGAATACAAAATGAGGTATGGAAAATGAAACGGTGGAAACGATGGATATGGCTGACGGCTGTTCTCCTTCTCCTTGCCGGGTGCCAAGCCCGGACCCAGGAACCGCAGAGCGAGGCCGGAGCCGAAGAAAAGAAAATACAGATCGGCCTGAGCTTCGACTCTTTCGTCATCGAGCGGTGGCTGCGCGACCGGGATATGTTCGTCTCGACAGCGCAGAGCCTTGGAGCCGACGTGAACGTGCAGGTCGCGAACGGCGTGGTGGAGGAACAGATCTCGCAGATTGAATACTTTATTCAGAAAAAGATGGACGCGATCGTCCTGATCGCGATCGACGGGAAAGCACTCACCGGCGTCGTGAAAAAGGCTCAGGATCAGGGAATCCGCGTCATCTGCTACGACAGGATGATCCCGGACGCGGACACGGATCTCTATATTTCCTTTGACAACCGGAAAGTCGGCTCCCTCATGGGGGAACAGCTCGTAAAAGCCTGTCCGGACGGAGGGAACATCTTCGCAATCTACGGCTCTCCCACGGATCTGAACGTGGACGCGGTCGTTCAGGGATTTACGGAGGCCATCGCGGGCAGCAAACTGAATATCGCCTACTCCGGCTACTGCGGCAACTGGCTTGCGGAGCTGGCCTTCGACCATGTCAACAAAGGACTTGCCCTCACGGACGACATCGCCGGTATCATGTGCGGAAACGACGACCTGGCCGGTCAGGCGGTCAAAGCCCTCGCCGAAAACAAACTCGCCGGCAGGGTGGCCGTTGTCGCGCAGGACGCGGAACTGGCCGCCTGCCAGCGGATCGTCGAAGGTACACAGGAAATGACGGTCTTCAAATCAGTGGAACAGGAAGCAAGTATTGCGGCCACGCTTGCCGTCGCGCTTGTCCGCGGAAGGGATATCACTGCTCCCGGCGAATATCAGGTCACGCAGACCATCAGCGACGGAACGTATGAAATCCCTTATTACAGTATTGATCCGATCGCCGTCACAGCGGAAAACATTGATGAGATCATCATTGACGGCGGATTCCACGCCAGGGAAGACGTCTACCTCAATATCAAACCCGGCGAAACTCTCACAGAGACCGGCGGCAGACACCACGATGAATGAAAGCCGATCACATCACTTCACTGAAAATTTATAGCTCGTCGTCGTATCGTACTTCTCCCCGGCCTTGAGCAGCGGGCTCGCAAAGCCCTCCTGATTGACCGAATTCGGGTAGTACTGCGACTCCAGACAGAAGCCCTGGCGCGGGCCGTAGACGGCGCCGCCTTTTCCTTTGTGCTCCGTGATAAAGTTTCCCGCGTAGAACTGCACGCCCGGACAGTCGGTGAACGCTTCCATCCGGATCCCTGTCTTCTCGCAGAAAGCTTCCGCCATCTTTCTCTTTGTGCCGGCTTCCCCCCGCAGCGCGAAGTTGTGATCGTATCCCTGTCCGAATCTCAGCTGCTCAAAATCGGCGCCGATGTCCCTGCCGATCGGCTTCGCGGCGGTGAAATCCATCGGCGTTCCTTTTACCGGGGCAATCTCACCGGTCGGAATCGCCTGGCTGTCGATAACCGGCGTGTAAGCGTCCGCCGCGAGCATCAGCGTCTGGTCAAGGATCGGCCCGCTCTCGTGGCCCGCCAGGTTGAAGTAGGAATGGTTCGTCAGGTTCGCCACGGTATCCGCGCCGCTGATCCCGGTATAATGCAGGATCAGTTCGTCCTCATCCGTCAGCGTATACTGGATCTCCACATGAAAATCTCCCGGAAATCCCTGATCCCCGTCCGGACTGTCGAGCGCGAACGTGATGCTGCTCCCGTCCTGCTGCACGACCTCCCATCTGCGGATATCATAACCGTCCGGGCCGCTGTGCAGATTATTCTCATTGTCATTGACCGCGAGCTGGTACATTCTGCCGCCGAGCACAAAACGGCCTTTGTCGATCCGGTTCGCGCTCCTGCCGATCACGGCACCAAAATAGCAGGTGTTGTCCACATATTCCTGCGGCGTATCATAGCCGAGCACAACATCGCGGACCACTCCGTCTGCGTCCTTCAGCTCCAGAGAGACGAGCGTCGCCCCCAGATCAGCCACCCTGGCGGTCATGCCGTCTGCGTTTTTCAGTGTGTACAGAGAAATCTCTGTGCCGTCATTTAAAACTCCGAATTTCTTTTTTTCCATTTTAACTTATCCTTCCTTTTCTGCCTGCTAAGGTATTCAATGCCGAGGAGAAAGGGTTCCGCCCTGCTTCTCCCCGGCATCCTGCTGCCTTGCGCAGACTTTATGCAAACGGATTCTCCGTTCTGTACGGCACGCTCTTCGGATGATTGTATCCGATCTCATCCGGGCAGACGCCGATCAGCTTGAATACCTCAAACAGAGCCTTTCCGTGATGGCCGAACGCCACGGCTCCGTGATGCGGATAGTTCCCCTCGATCAGCACGTGACGGTAGAATCTTCCCATCTCGTGGATCGCGAATACGCCGATGCCGCCGAACGAGCGCGTCGCGACCGGAAGCACCTCGCCGTTTGCCACATACGCGCGCAGCTTGTTGTCCGCCGTGCTCTGCAGACGGAAGAACGTGATCTCACCCGGTACGATATCTCCCTCGAGCGTTCCCTGCGTAACCTCTTCCGGAAGACTTCTCGCCATGATGAGCTGGTACTTCATGGAATGAGCGGTCAGTTTCTTTGAGCAGGTGTTGCCGCAGTGGAAACCCATGAACGTATCCTTGTGCGTGTAGTCGAATTTTCCCTTGATCTCGGACTCGTACATGTCGGCCGGAACGCTGTTGTTGATGTCGAGCAGCGTCACGATGTCGTTGCTCACGCAGGTTCCGATGTACTCACTTAAAGCGCCGTAGATGTCAACCTCGCAGGATACCGGAATGCCGCGTCCCGTCAGACGGCTGTTCACGAAGCACGGCACGAAGCCGAACTGCGTCTGGAATGCCGGCCAGCACTTTCCGGCGATTGCCACATATTTCCTGTATCCTTTGTGATCCTCGATCCAGTCAAGCAGCGTCAGCTCATACTGCGCAAGCTTCGGAAGGATCTCCGGCTTCATGTTGCCCGCGCCAAGCTCCTTTGTCATATCCTCCACGACAGCCGGGATACGCTCGTCTCCGGCGTGCTTGTTGAACGCCTCGAACAGGTCGAGCTCGGAATTTTCCTCAATCTCAACGCCGAGGTTGTAGAGCTGCTTGATCGGCGCGTTGCAGGCAAGGAAGTTCAGCGGACGCGGTCCGAAGCTGATGATCTTGAGATTCGCAAGTCCGACAACCGCACGCGCGATCGGAAG
>CANRGB010000129.1 GCA_947630005.1 uncultured Lachnospiraceae bacterium | reverse complement strand
CTGGTGCATTATGGAAGCCACAGACACAGTAAAAAACAATAACTTCTGATGGAGAGGGAATCCCTCCTTCGGTTATTTATTTAGACGTTGTAACTATTAACTCGTAGTCATTATTGACTACACCATTATTATACTAGGAGGTAACTGCATGTCGACTGTGATCATCAGCCTGATTCTGATCGCGATTGTCGGACTTGTCATCCGTACCATGTACCGCGACAAAAAAGCGGGAAAGAGGACCTGCGGCTATGGCTGCGCGGGCTGCGCTTCCGCGGGGGTCTGCTGCGGACATCATCAGGCGGAAAACGCGGATCAAAAACCGGTTTAACTGAAAAAGAAAACGAAAAAAGGGATCCTCCGGTCGGGCACGGTACCGCCGGGGATTCCTTTTTGCATGGTTATTTTTATTCCTGCCGTAAAAATCAAGTATGGACAGACGGCAGACAACGGTGTATGATGATAAAAACTGCAGCCGCGGCTGATAAGGGAGGGACGTACAGGTGGATCAGGAGCGTTTGGTCAGGGAGGTGGCATCCTGTTTTCTGCTTCCGGGCAGTCTGAAGGAGATCACTGCTTACGGGAACGGCCATATCAACGATACCTACCGTCTTTCCTGCGAGACGGAGAGCGGAGTGAAGCGCTATATCCTGCAGCGCATCAACAAGAATATTTTCACGGAACCGGAGAAACTGATGGAGAATATCCTCGGGGTGACAGACTGGCTGAAGCAGAAGATCATCGCCGCGGGAGGGGATCCTGAGCGGGAGACGCTGACGATGGTGCCCTGCCGCGAGGGCGGCTTTCTCCATAAGGACAAAGAAGGAGAATACTGGCGCGTCTGCCTGTTTATAGAGGGAGCGGCCAGCTTTGAACGTCCCGGGGATCCGGAAGTATTTTACCAGAGCGCGGTCGCGGTCGGCCGCTTTCAGCGCCAGCTTTCCGATTATCCGGCGAAAAGTCTGCACGAGACGATTCCGGATTTTCACAATACGGTGAAGCGGTTTGAGGATTTTAAAAGGGCGGTCCGTGAGGATGTCTGCGGGCGCGCAAAGGAAGCGGCGGATGAGATCCGTTTTATCTGTGAAAGAGAAGCTTTCATACATACGCTCTGTGATCTGGAGGCTGCCGGCGTGCTGCCGGTGCGTGTGACGCACAACGACACGAAGCTGAACAACGTCCTGATCGATGACGCGACGGGCCGGGGGATCTGTATGATAGATCTCGATACGGTCATGCCGGGACTTGCGGTGCTTGACTTCGGGGACGCGATCCGTTTCGGAGCAAGCACGGCCGGGGAGGACGAACCGGATCTGTCGAAGGTGCATTTTGATCTGAATCTGTACCGGACGTTTGTCCGGGGATTTGCGGAAGGCTGCGGCGGTGTGCTCACTCCCGCGGAGACTGAGCATCTGCCGACCGGGGCGGTCATGATCACGCTTGAGAACGCGATGCGTTTCCTCGCGGATTATCTTGAGGGGGATCATTACTACAAGACGAACCGGGAAAAGCAGAATCTCGACCGGTGCCGGAATCATCTCCGTCTGGTAAAGGAGATGGAGGAACAGCTGGATGAGATGCGCGCCGCGGCAGAGTTTCTGCAGGAAAAGAAAAATAAGGTATATGGAGGAACAAAGATGGACATTATCTGTATGGGAGAGATGCTGATTGATTTTACACCAGGCAAAGAGGAGCGCAGCTATGTCTGCAATCCCGGCGGGGCTCCGGCGAACGCCTGCATCGCGATCGCGAGGAACGGGCTTGAGGCGGGATTTCTCGGCAGGCTCGGCAATGATGATTTCGGAAAGCTTTTGAAGCAGACGCTTGAGGACAACGGCGTTGCGGTGCTCTGCCCCGGTCTGACGGACGAGGCGGTGACGACTCTCGCGTTTGTGACCCTGTATGAGGGAGGAGAACGTTCCTTCACGTTCGTGCGCAAACCGGGCGCGGATATTCTTCTCGATAAGAATGACGTGTCCGAGGAGCTGATCCAGAATGTCCGCATGCTGCACGCGGGCTCCTTCGGCATGTCCGCGAATCCGAGCCGCGACGCCCATTTCCATGCGATGCAGCTTGCGAAGAAGCACGGGAAGCTGGTCAGCTACGACGTGAATTACCGGAATATGATCTGGAGCTTCGAAGATGCGAAAGCGGTCGTCGACCAGGTGCTTCCGTATGTGGATCTCCTGAAGATCTCCGACGAGGAGCTGGATTTCGTCGGCGGAGAGGCAAACATTCCCGCGCTCATGAAGGAGAACGGCATCTCGGTCGTGATCGAGACGCTCGGATCAAAGGGAGCGAAATATTTCTTTGACGGAAAAGAGGGCACGGTCGAGGGACATAAAGTAAAAGCGGTTGACGCGACCGGTGCGGGTGACGCGTTCTGGGGAGGTTTTCTTTCCAAGCTGCTGATGTCCGGCATCACGAAAACGGCGGATCTGAATGAGGATCTGATCCGCGCCGCGCTTGTCTACGGGAATGCCTCCGGCGGCCTCTGCGTCCAGAAAATGGGCGGAATTCCTGCGCTTCCGACAAAATCGGATATCGAGATTTTTCTTGCGAAATAGGTTGTAATTTATTTTGGCATTTTCGTGAAAAGTGGTTGACGAAACCCGAAAGTATGGTATAATTACTATCAGTGCAGTAAAAATACCCAGACAGTTGTATTGCACAATCTACAACTGGAGGGAGGTTAGGTGTGAGAGTATGTCGAATGTAATCGTAAAAGAGAACGAGACTTTGGACAGCGCTTTACGTCGTTTCAAAAGAAATTGCGCGAAGGCTGGTATCCAGCAGGAAATTCGTAAGAGAGAGCATTACGAGAAGCCGAGCGTGAGACGGAAGAAAAAGTCAGAAGCTGCCCGCAAACGTAAGTATAATTAAGCTGTGCATGAAATCCCCGGTTGTCAGGCCGGGGGTTTTTTATGCGCAGGCCCGCATAAGGAAATCAGCTGCTGGCGCAGCATGCGGGCCGCGCGGCGAGCAGGAGGAAAAACCGCCTCCTACTCGATCGCAGGCCCAGGCATGGAAACCAGCTGCTGACGCAGCACCTGGGTCGCGCAGGCGAGCAGGAGGACAAGCGCGTACGCGGAAATCTGATTTTCGGCATGTTTCGGAAGCGTCTGCAATATAGTGAATAATAAGCAGATTACAGGCGGGTTTTTATGGAAAAGAAATTGCAGAATCCCAAAAGAAGAGATACTGTGGCGAAAATCTTCAGAGCCGGCGCCGTCTGGCTGCTCGCGTTCTGGATCGGAATGGGACGGCTGCTTCCGGTCTGCGCGGAGGGTGAGCCTGTTATTCAGACGCCGCACGCGGTGATCATGGAGGTGTCGACCGGGCAGATCCTGTACGAAAAAGGGGCGCAGGACAAAATACACCCCGCGAGCGTGACGAAGGTCATGACAATGCTTCTGATCTTTGAAGCGCTCGAGGAGGGGAAGATCGCGCTTTCGGACGAGGTGACGACGAGTGCGCATGCCAGGTCCATGGGCGGCTCCCAGGTGTTTCTGGAGGAAGGGGAAAAGCAGACTGTCGAGACGCTGATAAAGTGCATTGTGATCGCCTCGGGGAACGACGCGGCGGTGACGATGGCGGAATATCTTGCCGGCACGGAGCAGGCGTTTGTCGACCGGATGAACCAGGAGGCGAAGCGGCTTGGGATGGAGAACACGCACTTTGTGGACTGCTGCGGACTGACCGATTCCGCGAATCACTATACTTCCGCCGAGGACGTCGCGCTCATGTCACGGGAACTGCTGTACCGGTTTCCTCAGGTGACGCAGTATTCGGATATCTGGATGGAGGATATCACGCACGTCACGGCGAAAGGGAGCAGTACGTTCACGCTGACGAACACGAATAAGCTGTTGCGTTCGTTTGACGGCTGCGACGGCCTGAAAACAGGAAGCACCAGTCTGGCGAAATACTGTCTGAGCGCGACGGCGCAGAGGAACGGAATACGGCTGATCGGCGTGGTCATGACGGCGCCGGATACGAAGACCCGATTCGCGGACGCGGGAACGCTGCTGAACTACGGCTTCTCGAAATGTTCCATCTATGAGGATGAGGACATGGGAGAGCCGTCTCCCGTCAAGGTAAAGGGAGGCGCGCAGGATTACGCGCCCCTGGCCTATGAGAGCGGCTTTCGCTACCTGAGCACCACGGGAGAAGATTTTTCAAAAATCGAAAAGACGCTGGAACTGGAAGAAGAGATCGGGGCGCCGCTTGCGGCAGGAGAGCAGGTCGGCGCGCTTGTCTATACGCTGGACGGAAAAGAGATCGGGCGCGTGGCCGTGGTGACCGAAAGCGAGGTGGAAAAGGCGGGCTATCTGGACTGCCTGGACCGGGTGATCGGACGGTGGATGGTCTGACCGCCGGCATCGTAACAGGATATTGACTTGTGAACTGCCGGAATTTATGGTAGAATAAACACCAGAAAGAAAGCAGGCGTTTGCAGAAAGGGGGGCAGAAGATTGGCGGATTTTAAAGTGACACGCTACAGGATACGTATTGATCTTGACGGAAACAGTCCGTCCTCCCCTTTTTCCGTGGTGTTTTTGAGCGATCTGCATGACGCGAGCTACGGCAGAGAGAACGAGCGGCTGCTCCAGGAGATACGGAACCAGGACCCGGAAGCCGTCTTTGTCGGGGGGGATATGATCGTGGGCTCCAGGCCGCCGCAGACACATGCCGCGGTCTCTCTCATGGATGAACTGACAAAGCGCTACCCGGTCTACTGCGCGAACGGAAATCACGAGTACCGTCTGCGTGAACAGCCTGAAAAATACGGGGAGGCGTATACGGCCTACTCCGAAAAGATACGGAGTTTCGGAGTGCATCTGCTGGAAAACGACTGCGAAAAGCTGCAGATCCGGCGAATGCGGTTTACCGTGTGGGGGTTTGAACTGCCCCAGAAGTATTACAGCCGCCGGCTGGGCAAAATGGCTTTCCGGCCGGATGAGATCGAGGAAACGCTCGGCAGGCCGGAGGATGATTCGTTTCACATCCTTCTTGCGCATAATCCGGCGTATTTTGACGCGTATGCCGCCTGGGGGGCGGATCTTGTGCTGGCGGGCCATTACCACGGAGGAATCGTGCGCCTGCCGCTGGTCGGAGGCGTGATCAGCCCGCAGCTGCAGCTGTTTCCGCCGTATTCCAGGGGAATGTTCCTGAAAAACGGGCACCGCATGATCGTGAGCTCCGGACTTGGGAGCCACACGGTAAAGCTGCGGATCAACAATCCTCCGGAACTTGTTGTGATTGATTTTCTGTAACTGCAAAGCAGCTTCCTGTGGGGATCGGCCCGCGAAGCGGCGTCTGGGGAGGAGAGCATGGGAATACCGGTAAAGCTGCAGGTATTTGAAGGTCCGCTGGATCTTCTGCTGCATCTGATCGATAAGAATAAAGTCAATATACAGGATATCCCGATTGCCCGGATTACGAATCAGTACATGGAATATGTCCGCCGGATGCAGACGGAGGATCTCGATGTGACGAGCGAGTTCCTCGTGATGGCGGCGACGCTTCTGGACATCAAGGCCAGAATGCTTCTCCCGCCGGAACCCGTGGAGGAAGGCGAACCGGAGGACCCGCGGGCGGAACTTGTCCAGAGGCTGCTGGAATACAAAATGTACAAATACATGGCGCAGGAGCTTCAGAATCGGGAAGAGGCCGCTGCGTTTACCGTGTACCGCGGACCGGATGTGCCCAAGGAAGTGCTGTCCTGGAAGGAACCGATCGATGTGGAGCAGATTCTTGAGGGAGTGACGCTTCCCAGGCTTCTGCTTCTGTATCAGGATATCGTCAGAAGGCAGGAAAAGCGCACGGATCCGATACGGAGCAGGTTCGGCCGCCTGGAAAAAGAAGAGATCGATCTGAAGGAGACGATGCGGTTTGTGCAGGACTATATCGAGAAGGTCAGCAGATGCACGTTTCGCAGTATCCTGACGCAGAGAAAAGGAAAACCTTACGCGATTGCGGCGTTTCTGACTCTGCTTGAACTGATGAAAGAGGGAAAGACAGAGGTCAGGCAGGAAGGGATCTTTGAGGAAATCTATATCAGCTGGAAGAAGACTTCCGCCGCTTCGGGCGGCGAGTAGCAGGTTCGTATCGGCGGCTCCGCAAAGAAGACTTCCCTGTCCGCGCCGCCGTCCAAAAGAACAGGATGGGAAAAGCATTGGAAGAAAAAGAGATGGAAGCTGCCCTGGAGGCGATTCTGTTTGCCATGGGAAATGCCGTGGAAGCGGAAAAACTTGCGTACGCGATCGGGCAGGAGACGGAGACGACGAGAGAAGTTCTTTACGCGATGATGAAGAAATATCAGGAGGAGGACAGGGGGATCAGACTGGTCGAGCTGGACGGGGCGTTTCAGCTCTGCACGAAGAGCGGGCTGTACAGCTATCTGATCAGGGCCGCCTGCCAGCCAAAGAAAGCGGTGCTGACGGAGGCGGCGCTCGAAACCCTGGCGATCATAGCATACCGGCAGCCGGTCACAAAGATCGAGATTGAAAAGATCAGGGGTGTAAAGAGCGACCGCGCCGTGAACCGTCTGATTGAGTACGATCTGGTCCGGGAGCTGGGCAGGCTTGACGCCCCCGGCAAGCCGATCCTGTTCGGCACGACGGAAGAATTTCTCCGCCATTTCGGCATGAAGTCCCTGGAGGATCTGCCGTCCCCCGGTTCGGTCCAGCTGGAAAATTTCAGGGCGGAGGCGGAAGAGGAAGCCGCGATGCGGCTGAATGTCTGATCAAATAAGAGAATAAAAGGAGATCTTTCATGGCGATCATAAAGAGAAGAGGCCTTCTGGCTCTGCTGCTCTGTGTCTGTATTCTGCCGGTCTGGCCGGCGCGGTATGCTTCTGCGAAGGAAAAGAGGACGGAAAATGCAGACAGCCGCGGCCAGGCTGCCATGGATCTGGAATTGTACGCCCGCGGCGCCGTTTTGATGGACGGTGACAGCGGGCGTATTTTATATGGAAAGAACGCGTCGGAAGCGCTGCCGATGGCAAGCACGACAAAGATCATGACCTGTATTCTGGCTCTCGAGCAGGGCGGTGGGGAGAAGCAGGTCTGCACGGTCTCGGCCGCCGCGGCGTCTCAGCCGCAGGTGAAGCTCGGTCTTACAAAAGGAGATACGTTTTATCTGGGAGACCTTCTCTATTCCCTGATGCTTGAGTCACACAACGACACGGCGGTCTGTATCGCGGAAAATGTCGGCGGGAGCGTGGAAGACTTTGCGGCGATGATGAACAGAAAAGCGGAGGAGCTTGGATGTGCGGACACCTATTATATTACGCCGAACGGGCTGGACGCGGAGGATGAGAACGGCGCGCACCGCACGACGGCGGCGGAACTTGCCAGGGTGATGCGCTACTGCATCACGCAGTCGCCGATGGCGGAGCGTTTTCTTGAGATCACGCGGACAGACGCGTACACGTTTACCAATGTAAAGGGGACCAGAAGCTACAGCTGCGTGAACCATAACGCGTTTCTCCATATGATGGAGGGAGCGCTGTCGGGGAAGACCGGCTTTACGGGAAACGCCGGCTACTGCTATGTAGGGGCGGTGAAGCAGGGAGAAAAACTGCTGATTGCCGCCCTGCTTGCCTGCGGCTGGCCGAACAACAAACATTATAAGTGGGAAGACATGCGGAAACTGACGGAATATGGATTTTCCGCTTATGAGAAAAAGAAAATCGGATCGGAACCGCTGGATCTCGCTCCGGTTCCCGTGGAAAACGGAAAAGAGCCGGCCGTCGCGGCAGAGGCAGAGGTGCGTCCGTTTTCCCTGCTTCTCCGGCCCGGCGAACAGGTTGTCCGCACCGTGACGGTCAGAAAGACTCTCAAAGCGCCGGTAAGCGCGGGAGCGCAGATCGGAACCGTGACGTACAGTCTGGATGGGGAAGTGCTTGCCTCCTATCCGGTCGTGACCGCAGGGGCCTGTGAAAGAACCGATTTTCTCTTCTGCTTGAAACGCGTGACGGAGGAATTTCTGCGGGTATGTCCGTCATAAAAGCGGAGGATTCTGCGTTACAGTTCACGCATGCGCTGTCCCGCGAGGCGATTTCTGTGCCAAATGCACA
>CANRGB010000128.1 GCA_947630005.1 uncultured Lachnospiraceae bacterium | reverse complement strand
TGGAGGTTTGTTCCTCCGCCTGATACAAGCACCGCCACTCTCAGCATAGCACAACTCCTTTTTCTCCCGGCTCGATCTGGCCGATCACATAAACCGTCTCCCCGGCCGCCTCGATCGCGGCCTTTGCTTTCTGCACGTCCGCGGCGTCAACCGCCACAACCATGCCGATCCCCATATTATAGGTATTGTACATCATGTCCTCCGCGATCTCGCCGCGCTTCGCGAGCATCCGAAAGATCGCCGGGACCTCGTAGCTGTCCTTTCGGATCACCGCGCGCACGCCGTTATCCGGAAGCATGCGCGGCACATTCTCCTGGAAGCCGCCGCCCGTGATATGGCTGCAGCCCTTGATGCGCACGCCGCTCTCCTTCACGCTGCGCAGCGCCCTGACATAAATCTTTGTCGGCGCAAGAAGCGCTTCCCCGAGCGTCGTCCCGAGTTCGTCATAATACGTGTCAAGGGACTCCCGGTCCATCGGAAATACCTTGCGCACAAGAGAAAATCCGTTGCTGTGCACGCCGGAAGAGGCGATCCCAAGCAGCACGTCGCCCGCCGCGAGATCCTTCCCGGTGATCAGATCCTTCTCGTCTACAATGCCGACCGCAAAGCCGGCCAGATCGTATTCGTCCTCCGGCATAAGGCCCGGATGCTCGGCCGTCTCGCCGCCGATCAGCGCGGCTCCCGCCTGCGCGCATCCTTCTGCCACGCCGCTTACGATCTGCGCGATCTTTTCCGGATAATTTTTGCCGCATGCGATATAATCAAGGAAAAACAGCGGTTCTCCGCCCGCGCACGCGATGTCGTTCACGCACATCGCCACACAGTCGATCCCGATCGTGTCATGCTTATCCAGAATAAACGCGAGCTTCAGCTTTGTCCCGACGCCGTCCGTACCGGATACCAGCGTCGGATTTTCCATATTACAGAACGGCTTCATCGAAAACGCGCCCGAGAATCCTCCGATCCCCGTCAGCACCTCGCTGCGCATCGTCTTCGCGATATGTTTTTTCATCAGTTCCACGGACCGGTAACCGGCCTCGATATCAACGCCTGCTTTCTTATAATCCATACGTCCCGTCCTCCGTTCCTACGTCTGTATCTGCTCTTCGTCCCGGCCTTTTCTGTCCGCCTGCGGATTCTCCACAAAAGATTTCCGGGCAGCGCGGATCAGAAGCCGCGCAGGCATGGTCGTCTCTGCTCTGTCTCGCACAGCCGCCTGCCCCGGACCGGAGCTGCCTGATCAATATGTGATCAATACGCCTTGTATCCCACTTCCTGCAGCCGCGCGTCCTTCGCCTCCACCTGGGATTTCAGCTCCGCCGCGTAATTCTTTACTTTCTGCAGCAGCTCCGGGTCTGAGACCGCGAGAATCTTCGCCGCGAGGATGCCGGCGTTCGCTCCTCCGTTGATCGCGACCGTCGCCACCGGGATCCCGGACGGCATCTGCACGATCGAGTAGAGGGAATCCCGCCCTCCGAGAGACGTCGTATGCATCGGGATGCCGATCACCGGCATCGGGAAGATCGCCGCGCACATGCCCGGCAGATGCGCCGCCATGCCGGCCCCGGCGATGATCACCTTCAGCCCTCTCTCCTCCGCGGTCTTCGCGTACTCAAAAAACACGTCCGGCTCGCGGTGCGCCGAAATGATCGTCATCTCATATTCAATACCGAATTTCTCCAGCATATCCGCCGCCTTGCTCATCACAGGCATGTCCGAATCGCTTCCCATCACAATACCAACCTTAGACATCGTATCCTCTCCTTCGCTTTTGTGACGCCCAAACTCTTTTCCGTTTCCAACAGTTCATTCGATTTTTTATTCTACTTGGTAACTCCGGGATTGTCAATGCTTCCATCTGTTTTTATCCATATCATTTGCCGACCAGGTATCCCTCCGTTTCTACGACAGCGGCTCGTTCAGCTCCTCCGTTCCCGGCAGCACGAACCGTCCGTTTCGGATGATCGGGATCCGCTCCCCGTTCTCCCGGATGATCTCGAGAAGTCCGAGCTCCTCATACGGGATCGTGATATCCGTATGACAGCCGAAATACGCCTTCGCCGGATCTTCCCTTCGGAGCGCCGAGATCTCATTGTCCCGCGCGATGATCTCCTTATGGTCCGGATTGTAGACAGGGACATCCTCCTGCCAGCAGAAGCAGGTATCCCCGACCGCAAAATGCGGACCCATCTTTTCGGCGATCAGGATCGGAAGCCGGTCCGCGATCCCGTAGCGCCCGGCCATCGCGTAGGCTGTCGTGTTGGTCCCGATCGCGAATTCCCCGAGCGGAAGCGTGTCGTGGTGGAACAGAACGTTCTCCCTGACGTATGCCCGGTTTTCTTCCTCCGTCCCGAAATTGGAACAGCCGTAGTCCGTTACCATGCCGTCGCAGAACGTCAGCGCAAGATCTTTATAATGCAGTTCTCCGAGATAGACCTGGCTCACATGCAGAACGCCGTTCGTCCCCTTCAGGCGCGGCGACGTAAATACCTCCCCGACCGGGATATTGACATCCGCGACGCAGTTCTCGAACAGAGACTGCCGCGTCCCGTCCTCAAGCGCCGCGAACGCCACCGTAAGATCCGTCCGGTTGACGCCGCAGCCTTTGATGTGCGCGGCTGTGCCCGTATCGAGGACGTCGATGATCGTCTGCTGGATCCTCTGGTACAGCTGGTAATCCAGCGTATTGATCCGGATCGTATCGCGGAACACTGCCTCAAAGTCCGGTCCGATCTCCGGCACCGGGAACGCGATGATCGTAAAGCTGCGCTCTTTTCCTATAATATACTGATTGGTAATCTGCGCCGTTTCGTTGTCCATCTCGACAGAAAGCTTCTGCTGTTTCTCGGAAAGGCGGTACGCCTCCTTTTTGGTCTCCGGAACAAACGGCGTCTCCCCAAAAACCTCCACAACAGCCGGACCCGCGTGTCTGTTCGCCAGTTTTTTGTATTCCTCGTAGGCCGTCCGCATGACGCCAAGTCTGCGCTCGGCAAACCGTTTGTCAAGATAGATGGCCTGATCCGCCTTGTGGTCATAGTCGAACTGCTTGTTCGGAACCGCTCCCACATAGCCCAGACGCGTATGCTGTTTTTTGTTCACGGTGCTGACCGCGGAGCGGTAGATCACAGGGGAGAGTCCCATCTTCCGGAAATTCTGAACCGCCCTGCGTATCATCCGCTCAAATCCAAGATGATACCGGATATTGACCGTCTCCTTGATCGAGAGATCCTTCCCGTCGGCGATAAATCCGAGCCGGAAGCCTTCCGTGTAAGTGTCGGCCATCGCGCCGATCTCTTCTTCCGTCAGAGAATTCATGAAACGCGCCATTGTAAGCTCGTTCTCTGAGACGTACTCTCCGTACCGGTACAGATATCTCAGATCAGAAAGATCGGAGTCCATAACGATACGCACCGCAAAATCCAGGGACGGATCCAGCACCTCGCGGACCCGGCGCGCGGCGAACAGATCGCTGTAGTCGCTCACGAACCAGTAAATGATCTGCTGGATCTCCCGGTATTCCGGGGACTCCTTCTGCTCGAAACAGTTGTAGATCTCGATAAAAAGCTCCAGATGGACGACCATCTCCTCAAGTCTCTGCTCAAACGCGTAGACGATCAGGCCCCGCTCCTCCGTATACAGAAAGCTCAGGATCTTTCCGTGCACTTCCCCGAGCTTTTCAACCGCGTATGCGGGGTTCCCGTAGCTGTGCCCGTAGTTTTCCGGCAGGATATCCTCATACAGCCGGCGGTTCAGCTCCTGATGCTGTTCCAGGCTGTAAGCGTCAAGCTGCCCTTTCTCAACGATATCCCAGAGCTCCTCCGTCAAAAGAAGGAAGCCTGCCACGGTTCTGAAATAATCGCGGCAGGCTCCCTTTACTGTCTCCTCCGTGCCGATCTGGCGAATCCGCTCCACAGCAAGACTGTGTCGCTCCCTCAGGCTGTCTCTGTCAGCCGGTATCTGTTCCATAAGAATCCATCCTTTCTGAATATTTTTCTGTTTCTGATATTCTGCGCGCCCGGCGCGAAAAGCCCCGCGGCGCGATCCGGTCAGCCGTTACGATTCACATGTCCATTATCCCGCGAGTCCGATACACACGCCCATTATCCCGCGAGTCCGGTACACACGTCCATTATCCCGCGAGTCCGATACACACGACAAAAAACCATACCGCAACCGCGGCGGCGCTCAGCAGCGTCCCGAACTTGCAGAAGAATCCATATTTACATTCATCGTGAAAACTCGTAAAGCCATAGGAAAGTCCGCAGACGGCCATCGCTATTCCCATAAAGCCGAACGCCCCGCTCCAGTAGGGGGCGTTTCCCTTCATGAGAACCGAGAGCATTAAAAGCACCAGAAGCGTCACCAGAGATCCTCCCCCCAGTGACGCCGCGATTATCCCGTTGCGTGAATGCTTTTTTTCCGTAAAAGAGTAAACCGGCTGTTTTGCCATACGCCTGTCCTCCTGTTTATCTGCTGCGTACCGCTTATCCGTCAGATCATAAGACCGCTCTTGTTTTTGAACAGTCTTGCTCCGCTGACGATCAGCAGTATCCCTATGGCGATTCCCGACAGAAGCGTGACAATCCCGATGACCAGATTCCCGACTGCCGTGTTCCTGATTAATTTGTACGTCTTCTCATTCATTTCAATACCTCCGGACGCGATCCTTCTATTCTGGATCTGTTCTGATCTATTCTGCCCCATACTGCTCATAATACCGGTCGATCGCCGCTTTCACCGCGTCGTCGATGACGACCTTTCCTTTGTACTCTCTTCCGTACAGATGTTCAACCACTTCCGCCATGGTGACGATCGCCGTCGTTCTCATCCCGTACGTCTCCGCGATCTCCTGCAGGGCGCTCTTTGTTCCCTGCCCGCGCTCCATGCGGTCGACGGAAACGACCAGCCCGAGCGTCTCCACACTTCCCTGCGCGCGGATAATCGGAAGCGTCTCCTGGATCGACGTTCCGGCCGTGGTGACATCCTCAATGATCACAACCCGGTCGCCGTCCGAAAGCGGGCTGCCGAGCAGGATCCCCTTGTCTCCGTGATCCTTGACTTCCTTGCGGTTCGAGCAGTAGCGGATCTCTTTGCCGTAAAGCTCGCTGATCGCCATCGTGGCCGCCACAGTCAGAGGGATTCCCTTGTACGCCGGCCCGAAAAGGACATCAAAATCCAGACCAAACTTGTCATGAATCGCTTTCGCGTAATATATGCCAAGCCTGCGAAGCTGTTCCCCGGTCCTGTAAAAACCGGTGTTCACAAAAAACGGCGTCTTCCTTCCGCTCTTCGTGACAAAATCGCCGAATTTAAGAACCTGGCAGTCTACCATAAACTCGATGAATTCCTGCTTGTACTGTTCCATATGACCAATCTCTCCTTGTAGTAAACGTTCATGCCCGCGCCGCGGGCATCTCCAGACATGAAAGTCATGTGCTTTCCCAGTATACCATCAAACTCCGTTTCTTTCAACCAACAAAACGAAGTAATCAGCCTTGAAAGGGAAGGCTTCGAAGGCTTCATAATTATACCGTTTCCAGGCAGTATGCTATCCGGCAGGTTTTCTTATAGCATGCAATTCCGTATTTGTGAATCGTCCGCATCCCATCCCTTCTCAGCGCATCGGCATATACGCCCTTTTCAATCTGCTCCACAGCTCTGGCACAGGCCTGGTCAAACTTCCCGTTTTCCGCATATTTTACCTCTATGACACAGCCAACTCCGGCTGCCGGAATCTCCAGACAGATATCTGTATAGCCTATGCCAGATTCCACATTCGACCTGACGTTCCAGCTTCCCTCTGCCCGAAGAAGACCGAGAAGCATACCATGATAGAAGTTTTCTTTCATTTCTTTTTTACACAAGTATCCCTTATACTGATGGAATCAGAGCTTCTATCTCACTTTTTGTGGTTTCTGTGGCTGTTTCAAGAATATCCTGCACGATTGCGTTGCTGCTGCTGTTTTCCCAGTGCGCTTCCATGGGGGCGTCGGCGCACACCCGGAGTTTATCGCACTGGTTTATCACGTCCCAGGGGCAGTACACATTCGTATTTCCAAAACGATATCCATCGTACCATTCCCGAATCTGCGCATAAGAAGCTTCCAGTCCATAGTAGCGCAGCATATCCTTTACCTCATTGTCTGTAAAACCAAAATACTCTGCAAAATCTATGTCGGAGATGGTTCTCACTTTAAAATTATTGAGTCCTGTGAATATGCTCTCCCTGGCAATCCGAAGACATCCTGTGATTACCGCAAAATACAAATTCTGATTTGTCTTAAATACCTGACTGAACAGAGACCGAAGAAGATGAACCATCTCCGGATAATAGCCGAACTGGCAGGCCTTGTCCAGCGGTACATCATACTCGTCAATCAAAACGATCACAGGGATTCCATAATATCTGTAAAGTAATTCCGTCAAAAACCGCAGACTGTTATAAAGATAAGCCGGCTTTTCAAAATCGCCGTTCATCAGGGCATGAAGTTTTTTCTCTTCGAATTGTGTCAGGCGGTCTGTTTCCAGAAACTGCCCGATACGTCTTGTCTCTTCACTGACAGCAGCTCCCAGCATATCACAGGCCGTCTGGAAATCCATTCCGGCCACATCCTTCAGACTGACAGAAATAACCGGGTATTTCCCCATATATCGTTCACAGATCTCTTTTTCCTGAAATATTTTCAGCCCTTCAAACAGAGAAATATCCACGCCAAATTCAAAAAAACTTTTCAGCATATCCATATTCAGGCTTTTCCCAAAACGCCTTGGACGCGTGATCAGATTTACACTTCCCCTCGAATTTATCAGATCACGGATAAAGCCTGTCTTATCCACATAATAAAACCCTTCTCTCTTGAAATCTTTAAAAAATTCAATTCCAATGGGAAGTTTTTTCTTTAATTCCATTCCGAACCTGCCTCCAAAGAGATCCTTAACATTTTTCTTCATCTGTCAGGTGTCTGTACTGATTCGGGAATATCCGGTTCGTATGTTTTATCTCAAAAATTTCGCAGGAAACATCTTCTGTATCCGCCACAACATCGTTTTGAAACATTCCCTTTTTTATATCCGGAAACCTTCTTGCAGACAGGATCCAGAATGTCACCTGTCATTACCCTTGTACGAAACTCAGAACTTTCTGTTTTCGCCTGATCTGTTTCTCCGGAAAGCAGCCTTTTGTATTTTTTTCCCAGCTGCTTTCTTCCTTCGGCCTCATTGTTTCCTTTAGCCTCCTCTAAGCGCTCTTCATCCATGTCCTGCCGCCTTCCCGTTCCTGACTTTGTTTATATATATTCTAATATTTTTTCCGACAGTTGTCTATATAGCCGCTGAAAACAGGTGAAAATTTTTATTTCCTCACTCCGCCATTATACCAATCTCAAAGTTCTTAAGAACGGTTCCGGTGAACAACCCGCTGAGGTTCCCCAGTATCTCCTTTCGAAAAACATTTTTAATTTCCAGATTTGGAATTTTCAGACTGCAGATAGGATTATCGTACCTCTCACTGATTATTCCGGTAACCTTCAGATAGCCAGCCATAAGAAGAAAACTGTAAATCGTGTCAGCCTCTCCTCCTATCTCCGGATAGATAATATCAGTATCAACTACTGCCTGAATTTCTTCACCTTTTAATAAAGTCTCCAGAGAAGTATATAATTCCTGATCACCTGCTTTTATCAGTTTACTGATCATATCGCCGTTTCCGGTTCGTGACCAGAATGCCCTGGGCCTGCAGCCATTAGCAAAATAATTCAGTACAGACCACGGATTATAGATTTCCTGTTTTCCAAACAGATAACCATTATACCATTTCCTCAGTTCTTCCAGAGACTCTGCTTTTCCGTAATACCCGGCAATTGTCAAAACTTCCTCTTCTGTAAAACCAAAATAAGAAGCATATTTTTCATCCAGCACGGTATTAACTGCCAGATTATTCAGACCGCTGAAAAGGCTTTCCTTCGCAATACGCAGAACTCCCGTGAGAATGCCAAACTCCAGGTTTTCATTATCTTTAAGAACTGCTGAAAACAGGTTTCGCATAAAACCGGTCACCTGATTATAATATCCATTCAGATATCCCTGCTGAATCGGAGTATCGTACTCGTCAATGATGACAATCACTTTATACTTATAATGGAAAGAAAGCATATAGGACAGTTCACCAAGCGCGTTCTGACATCCTGCTTCTGACACTTTTTCATTC
>CANRGB010000127.1 GCA_947630005.1 uncultured Lachnospiraceae bacterium | reverse complement strand
CCAAGATTACATACGCGCAGCCTTCCGTCCGGCTCGATCGTCTTCACCATAAATCCAATCTCATCCATATGAGCGGCGAACATGATCTTCTTTGACTGCGATCCGCCGACACCTTTCTTTAATACAATCAGATTGCCGATGGCGTCCCTGACCATCTCGTCGGCGTAAGGCGCGGCCTCTTTCTCAATATAGTTCCTGACTTCCTTCTCATACCCCGCGACACCCCAGAGCTGAGTTAATTCTTTCAGAAGCTTTTCATTCCTCATATTCTGTCCGTTTCCTTTTTCGTGTTTTACGCCTCAGCTTGTCTGTGCTCTTTCCTTCATGGAATTCCAGATTCATCCATCCTTTTCCGCTCTGAAGTCCAGGCTCATTTGCCTTCTTCTTCTCTCTGAGCTCCAGGCTTATCTGTCTTTTCCCTTCTTTGGACCCCTGATTCATTTACTCTCTCTTGCGTTGGCGTTTCAACTTGCTAAAGTTTTCAGTGACTTTTTCATTCTATCATCTCACTCCATATTTTGCAATATGTATTTTGCAAAATCGCAAAAAACAAATTCTCTTGACATTTTCCTCCATGATTGCTAAACCATAAGAAACAAGCTGCGGCACTTTCTTATATCATGATATTGGGGTCAAAAGGTATTTTGCCCCCATGATGCCACGGATTTCTCCACACTTCGTGCTTCCGAAATCCTGAAACACCTCAAATCCGCGCATTTTTCCATGAAAAATGGCTCCTTTTCGGTGTTTTTGGGGTCTCAGTGTCATGCTTTTCCATGTGAACATGGAACGCATGACCTTTCGACCCTGGCATCATATCATTGCTGCAGCCGATACTTTATCCCGTGCTGCGTGCATCACTATGAATGAAAGGGAGACTACAGATCATGATTTTAGTGAAAAATACATTATCCGAACAGATTTACCAGATTCTCAGAAATGACATTCTGACGCAGGCGATCCCTCTCGGAGAAAAACTGACCCTCAAGACCCTGCAGCAGCGCTTCGGTGTCAGCTCCACTCCCATCCGGGACGCTTTCACCCGCCTGACCGAGGACGGGCTTGTCAACTATTATTCCAACATCGGCGTCAGCGTAATCGAACTGACCCGCAAAGACCTGACTGAGCTGTACCAGTTCATGGGAGATCTCGACAGCCTCGCCATACTCTACTGCCGCGACTATCCGGATCAGAAACAGATCATCGCCAGCCTGGAGCAGCTTCTCGGCAATACAGCAGATCACGATATCCAGCAATGGATCAGTAATTCTGATCAGTTTCACCTGGTATTTTATGATTACTGCAACAACAGCCGGCTCAAACGCGCCGCCGAAAAACAGCGCAGCCAGCTTACCATATTTTCCAACCGTTATGAGACAATCCCCCAGACACAGGAGGATATTGTAAAGTGGCACTTTGCAATTTATGAATCATACCGGGCCGGTGACATCGACAAAGCCGCTGAACTGATGCGGCAGCATCTCGCGCAGTCCCTGAAATTTGCGCTCAGCTCACTGGAAGAACTGCAGATGTCACAATAATCGGTTTGCGAATTTTTGATTGCCTTGTCCGTCCGTTTATGATAAAGTGAATTAGGGTTTCAGCAGATTCTTCCGGAAACAGCAAGGGGATGCGCACGAATTTGAAACGGAAAAATGCCGCTTGAGCAGCGCGAATTCGGCGCAGGGAACGAGCAAAACGAAAATCGTTTTGTCGTTCTCTATAACTGTATGGAAGTATCGGGAAATTTTCAGAATACTTACGAAACGGAGCTGTTTTGAATTGAAGAAGAAAGAGATTCTTTTTTTCGCGTCTGTGCTGCTCATCGCCGCAGCCATCTGGATCGGCATGAAAATCACGCGCGGAAACAAAGATTACGGGAGCATTCTGATCACGGTGAACGGCAGAGAATACGGCACCTACTCCCTCGGAAAAGATCAGGTGATCTCCATCAACGAGACAAACGTCTGCGAGATCCGGGACGGAAAGGCCACAATGATCGAAGCCAACTGCCCGGATCAGCTCTGCATGAGCCAGCCCTCGATCACCGCGCAGGGCGGTTTTATCATCTGTCTTCCGAACACCGTCTTTATCGAAGGAATACCTGCGGAAGACGCCGAAGAAAACGGGACTGCGATCGATGCGCTCGGGTAAACCTGAGCGCATCTTTCTTTACTCCCCCGCTCGCTTTTTACACGTCAAGTCATATCATTCCCATTTCAGCCTTTCTGTCCGCGGAAATCTCCCTTCTTTGCGTGCTATCCGGCGGCTTCCCAACTCACGTGTCAAAAAAATTACAGCGAATCTCTCAAGCGAAATCTGGCAGATATTTTAAAACGGACAGGAAAAGGCACACAAAATTTGGGAATAAAATCCGAAGTTTACGCCCCGCTTTCCCTATAATCAGAGTATACTTAAATGTGGAAGCAAATTATCATTTTTATCATTCATTTAATTGCCGTCAGCTATAAAAATTCCACGAAAAAGCAAGGCAAAAGCAGGAAAGGGGGAAATACATTCAAATGCGAATATCAGCATAGTGTAAACTTATCTAAAAAGTGAAGGAGGATTTGATTGATGATTAAAAAATTAGCATGTGTCAGCGCGGCATGTATACTTCTTCTGGCAGGCAGCTTCTGCCTGTCTGCGGCAGCGGAAATGACGGATTCCGCCCCCGCGGACAGCGGGCAGTCAGCAGAAGTCAGCGAAGCCGTAACGTTTGAGGATCCGGTCATGGAACAGCTGATCCGAAAGGGCCTAGGCAAAACAGAAGGAACCATTACAGGCGAAGAACTGGCGGCCATCCACGTACTGCGGATTTATGGGGATGAAATATCGATTCTTCAGGATACCGATGCTGACGAAGGAGAGATGGGGGGAGAACCTGCAGCGCAGGGTACAATCCAGACACTGGCAGACCTGAAATATTTTCCGAATCTGAAGATCCTTCAGATCAGCGGACAAGCTTTGGAAACTGAAAATCTGCTGGAAAGCATCAGTCTGCTGCAGAAAATGCCCGGCCTATTTAATCTGACTTTAAGGGACAATGAAATCAGTGATATCAGCTCGGTGAGCAATTTAAGCAGTCTGCGAGAACTGGTCGTAAGTAAAAACCCGATCAGTGACATCAGCGCGGTGAGCGGTTTGACTGGTTTGAAACTGCTATATGCAAGTGAAAATCAAATCAGTGACATCAGCTCACTCAGCAGCCTGACAAACTTGGAAGATCTGGCACTTGGCATAAATCAGATTAGTGATATCAGCTCACTCAGTAATTTAACCAATCTGAAAAAATTATGGCTGTATACCAATAGGATCAGTGACATCAGCATGCTGAGCGGTTTGACTGGTCTGAAACTGCTAAATGCAAGTGAAAATCAAATCAGTGACATCAGCTCACTCAGCAGCCTGACAAACTTGGAAGATCTGGCACTTGGCATAAATCAGATTAGTGATATCAGCTCACTCAGTAATTTAATCAATCTGAAAAAATTATGGCTGTATACCAATAGGATCAGCGATATTAATACAGTAAGTAATCTGACAAATCTGGAAGAACTATACCTGTATACAAACCAGATCAGCGATATCAGTGCATTAAGCAACCTGACGAATCTGAAAAAATTGAATCTGTACCAAAACCAGATCAGCGATATCAGCGCACTCAGTGGCTTGACAAATCTGAAGGATCTAAGATTATCTGCAAATCAGATCAGTGATATCAGTGCATTGAGCAATCTGATCAATCTGGAAACATTATTGCTGTCTATAAACCAGATCAGCGATACTAGCGCGCTTGGCAGTCTGACGAATCTGAAAGAATTGTATCTGTATGCAAATCAGATCAGCGATATCAGTCCGCTCAGCAGTCTAATCAACCTGAAAATCTTAAATGTAAGGGATAATCAGATCAGCGATATCAGCGCTCTTAGCAACCTGACGAATCTGGAAGAGCTGAATCTGTCTACGAACATGATCAGTGATATCAGCGCGCTGAAGGGACTTTCCGACCTGAAAGCTCTGGATATAGATGGGAATCTGGTAGACGCGGCCAGCGCACTTGAAAATCTGACAGGTCTGGAAATAAACGGAATCTGAGAATTTATTCGCGTTTCGATGAAAAAACATAGCGGGAATATACGGCCCGTTTTCGGGAGATTGAAAAAACATTTCCGCGGATAACGATATATGCTCTAAATGACTTCTTCATCACGAGGTTTTCCTGCAGTCAGTGAAAAAGCATTTAGAGCATTTTCGGAATTTCCGCTCTTTCTATTCAGGAAGATTTCCTTTGCGGATATTCTCCTGAATAATCTGATCCGCGGCTTCAAACAGCCGTTCTGAACCGAGTCGGGTTTTTGAGTGACGGCCATATATGGTTTTGGCTGTCACTCCGTGTTCCTTCCAGTCCCCTCCTTCGTTGCTGTTGTTCAAAATGAGCGGCTGCAGATTATCCATCGTGTGAGCGAACCGGGACTCAGCCGTCTGATACCCTTCAAATTCGTCGAACAGAGCGGTCAGTTCTGCTTTCTGATCGTCGGGGAGCAGGGAAAAAATCCGCTCTTTTGCCGCATCTTCCCGCGCTTTCTGCGTTTTCAGCCCTTCCTCATCGTAGGCATAGGTATCTCCGGCGTCGATCTCCACAATATCATGAATCAGACACATCAGCATCACCCTGGCAATGTCCACTTCCTCATTGGCATATTCCCGGAGCAGATAGGCCATGACCGCCATATGCCACGCATGCTCCGCGTCATTCTCATTTCGTCCGTGCCCGGAGAGATGCGTCTGCCGGAAAATATTCTTTTCCTTGTCAATCTCAAGAGAAAAATTCAGCTGTTTCTGCATCCGTTCATCCATAATCCGCTCATCCTCTTTTCTTTCCGTCATTTACCGGCATCGTTTTGCTTTCAGGACACTCTTCTGCGCGCCAGCAGCCAGGCCGCAACATGCACCGCCTGCTGAAAACCGCCTTTCGCAATCATATCCTCGATCTCCTGCGCTCCGAACTTCTTCACGCTTAAAAATTCCGTCTCATCCAGAGACTGCCCGGACACTTTCCGGCATTTATCCGCCGCAAAAAGATACGCGTAATTATCGGCGATCGTGGCATTCGAAGGCACTGTGAGCAGGTGGGTCCACTCGTCAGACTCATAGCCGGTCTCCTCCCGCAGCTCACGTTTAGCCGCCTCGAGCGCATCCTCCGCGGACAGATCGCCGGGGCCATACTCTCTTCCGTCTTTCCGTTCTATCCCGCCCGCCGGAAATTCGGTGGTCACTTCCTTAATTCCCTGCCTGAACTGGCGGACGCACAGATAATTTCCTTCTTCATCGGAGGCCACGATCACCACATAATCCCTGCGGCTGTAGCTGTAATACGGCTCAAACTCGCTCCCGTCCGGAAAACGGTACGCGGATCTTCGGAAATCGATCCATTTATCCTGCACGATATGTTCTGTTCGGATCTCTTCCCAGGCAAGTGTGTCCTTATCTTCCACTGTCTCTGCCGTTTTTGCGGAATCGGCGGACGGTTTCTGCGGATTTTCTCCGTTTGTATGCTTCATCATCTGCTCTCTCTCCTTTATCAAAATGTTTTTCCATCCAAAAGCGTCTTTTACTTCTTCTGTCACACCGCTATTATAATGAACCGGTCCGCAAAAATCAATCCGCTTTAATTTTGATGGACAAATCCTCCGAAACATACTATAATGTCCGACAACAGGTATCTGTTCCGACAAAATCTGACTTTTATGATCAAAGGAGAACAAGCAATACCTTTGCTCCGGGCGGTCCTTTTCCGGCGCTCTGTAAAAGACAAGTGTAAAATCAGGAGGTAAAGAATCATGGCCGTTTACACAGAAACCAAATCCTATCACACGAAAGCACATATGGGAATGATCGACGTCACCGCAGATTTTCAGTCGGCGGTCAGCAATGCCTGCCAAAAGCATGGTATCTCATCCGGGATCATCACCGGATTTACGACGGGCGGCGTCGCCGGCCTGACTACGCTGGAATTTGAACCCGGCATGGTGACGAAAGATTTAAGGGAAGCTATGGATGTGTTCGCCCCTTACCGGGATAAAGACGGACGGGTGATCCACTACAAGCATCACGACACCTGGCACGATGACAACGGATCAAGCCACATTAAATCTGCGCTCCTGTCTCCGTTCATCACGATCCCCTTCGTCGACGGACGCATCACGATCGGTCCCTGGCAGAATCTGACGCTGGTGGAATGCGACACCAGGGACCGCCACCGTGAGATTGTTTTTCAGGTGATGGGGGAATAAAATATCATTATGTATCTCTGAAGATCCCCGGCGGCACTCCGTCAGTTATCAGCTGGCGGAGTTAACTCCATTGCTTCATGAAGTCCTTTTCTGAAGCTTTTCAGTCCGCGGCTGCTGCCCTGTGTCACTTTTAATCTATGCTGTGAGAAAGGTTAATCCTTCCGCATTTCTATAAGCAGTCTTCCCATACTAGTTCCCAGACTCTCTTTTAAACTTTCTTCATCTTCCTCAAATATATGCGCCTGTCTGACTGCCAAATCAATTCCATCAAGATAACGTTCAAATTTCAAAGTACTTCCTTTGGAATAACCGCCTGCCATCTTCCCAACCAGTATTTCAAGATATTTTTTCTTTTCTGATGAATCTTCAAATAACTGGTGACGAAGATTTTTAGGATTCTTATATAATTTTTCTTTATCATACTTTTCAATTCCAGGAAAATGCATCAAAAGCCACAACTCAAAATTTGGATTTGAAATTCCAATAAAAATACCGTGTTTTCTACATTCAGAATAAATTCCATCCAGTTTTTTCTCCAGATCTCTGTAATCTCTGTCAAAAATAATACACACTTTATCAAGATCTTCTTTATAATCAATTTTTTGATATTTTTTCCAACTTTCTTCGGGCAGTTCATTTCCATTCTCATCAATTCTTCCCATTAACCTTAATGCTGCCTGAAGCAGCTGCACAGGATGACTATAGGATTCCTGCCCTTCGGCCTTTGGCAAAACTTCAATATCAATATTATTTTTAATTCTCAGTTCTCTTCGATTATTTTTCACGCCCCAAAAATAAGATTCTTCCGTAGGCCCTTCTGAAATCAGAAAAAAAGTTGCTTTTTGACTCTCCGTTTCAGAATCTTCCCTCCCATGTGTTTTAAGCGGCCGTAAGTTTAATTTCTTCAAGTATTCTCCCTCCATACGTAGTCAAAGTCTTTAAATACAGGAACTGCTCCGTACCTTCCATTCAGATAGTCTTTCATCACAATCTTATCATACCTTGCTTTAAACTTTTCCAGAGAATACAGGCTGGTTGTATTATCATACCCTCGTTCCGCAAACCATATCTCATCCCTGCGCAGCAGATTCAGATCCATAAGCTGAGATTCATGGGTTGTAATAATCAGCTGATTGTCTGTTTTTTCTGAAAAATGCAGGAATGTATCCACAAATTTTATTGTCATCATGGGATGAAGACTTCGGTCCAGTTCATCTATAACAAACGTTTTCCCTTCTTCATCATTCAGAATAATCTCCATCAATTCTATAATCCGCTGTGTTCCATCCGATTCTTCCCCGTATCCATACTGGGATTCATCTTCACCATGCTGAAATAATAATTTTGATATTTTGCTGGTCTCATTTCCACAGTTAATTATTTGAAACAATACATCCTGATATTGTCCAATACTTACAGTTAATTTCTTTTTTTCCCCATCATTTTCAAGCAGCTCATCTGCAATTGACTGATCTATAAAATATTTTCTGAAAGCCGTCTCATCCAATTCCTGCATTTTATACCCGGTTATACCTGTATCCAGATATTTTAATAATTTGATCAGATTCTCATTGTCGCTGCGGAATCTGAAATATCCTTTTGCAAGTTTTGTATCCGGATAAATAATCACAAGCTTTTTTTGAAACCATTCATATATTTCTGTAAACAAAGCATACTCTTTCCCGCCTAGCTTTCGCCTCCCTAATTCATGCAGCAGCAATGTTTCCTTTATTTGATTTGAATCTTTCATATAGAAATGAAATTGTTGGATATCTGATTCTTCAGAAAACATCTTTTCATCAAAATAATATTCTGAATTTACAGCATCTCTCTCAAAGATAGTATTTTCATCGTCATCTGTCAGTTCCGACAACCATTCTGTAAGAACCAGATTCTGATACAAATTTACAGTAAAACCATATGCAAAGCACCTGTCCCCAATCGATATCTCATATTCAAATAAAGACGGTTTGTTTTTATTGCTTTCTGCGCTTCGACAATACTTGCCTTTCGATGTCTTCACATTCAGTCCGTACAGTACAACTCTTTTTCCAAAATTAATTGCATGAATCAGATTTGATTTCCCGGAAGCATTCGCTCCATATACAGCACTGAATTTTAATATTTTCCTTTTAC
>CANRGB010000126.1 GCA_947630005.1 uncultured Lachnospiraceae bacterium | reverse complement strand
TCTCCTTCGCACTGCGCAAAGGCCGCCACAGGCGTGCTGCAGCTTCCTCCGAGCCGCCGCACAAACGCCCGCTCCGCAAGCGCACACGCCTTCGCCTCTTCATCCGTATAGCCGTCCAGACAGGAATAGTCCTCCCCGACCCTGCCCTGCACCGCGAGGATCGCCTGACCGGCCGCGGGAATCATCTCCTCCGGTGTAAAGTAACGGCTCGCGCGGTGAAGAAGCCCCAGCCGCTTCAGTCCCGCCGCCGCGAGGATCGTCGCGCTGTACTCGCCTTCATCGAGTTTTCGCAACCTTGTCTGAACATTGCCGCGGATCGTTCTGAACTGCGCCTGCGGATACAGCGCCTGCAGCTGGATCATCCTGCGTCTGCTCGAACAGCCGATCGGCTTCGCAAAATCAATCTCTGTCTTCCCTTCCGGCAGAACAAGGACATCCCGCGGGTCCTCCCGCTTTGAAAACCCGATCAGCGGCAGTTCCTCCGGAAGCTCCATCGGAACATCCTTCAGACTATGTACGGAAATATCCGAACGTCCGTCAAGCAGCGCCCGGTCGAGCTCTTTGACGAACAGCCCTTTCCCTCCGATCTTCTCAAGCGCCTGATCAAGGATCTTGTCGCCCGTCGTCTTCATCGTCAGTATCTGCACTTCCAGCCCGGGATTTTGATCTGCCAGATATTCCCGCACCATCTCTGACTGTATGACGGCAAGCCGGCTTTCGCGGCTGCCAATCGTTATTTTATTCCTCATTTTTCTCCAAATCCATCTTATATTTTCATACCGCTTTTCATGAAATCACAGGAATTTTACCACTTCCGCTCTGCCGTTCGGATGCCTGCAGGCAGTTTTTTCATCTGGTAAAAATCTTTCGCACACCTCAAAAACAGGTACAATTTTCCCCGGTTGCACAGCTGTTCGTCTGAAAATCCTCATTCGTACAGCTTCTCCAGACATTCCAGACATTCCCGGAACGCGTTCCGGCTGACTCCGTCACGCAGTCCGAACAGCATCTTGTTGACCGCCCTCGACGCGGCCGCCTCGATATCGCTTTTCAGCCGTGTCCGTTCTTCCTGGTCAATCGAAAGTTCTCTCAGCTTCCTGGTCAGCCTGACTTCCACATCGACAGCAGCCTTCTCCCTGATTTCCTGAATCCTCGGGATCACATCAAGGCACTCATACCAGACATAAAATTCACTGATCTGCTCTGCAAGGCATTCATCCGCCTGGCGGATCGCCTCTTTTTGTTCCTCGCTGTGCGCCTCCTCCCGGAAGCAGTCAATATCGTACAGCCGGACATCAGTCAATTCCCGCACCGCGGGGTCAACATCTCTCGGCACGGCCAGATCCACCACGGTCAGCGGTTTTTTCCGCACAGATTCCACCTGCTCCTTTGTCAGCGTGTAATTCGGGCTGACCGTCGCGCTGACCACATAATCGCAGTCACCAAGCAGTTCCAGACGCCTGCCGTAATCGATCCTGCTGCAGTCGCGCGGAATATCGACCACACCTTTATGATACTGGCGCACCGTGACCGTGACGTCCGCTCCCTGCGCCTTCAGCTGCGTCGCCGCGAGCTTACCCATCACGCCGTTTCCGATAACCATACAGGTCTTTCCTGCAAATTCCAGCCCTTCCCGTTTCAGTGTCTCTATCGCCGTCCGGACGACGGACTGATCGGAGTGCGAGAGCACAATGCTTGTCTTGATCTTCTTCGCGGCCGTCACCGCCTGCCGGAACAGTGTCTCCAGCACATGATCCGCCGCGTAGTGTTCCCGCGCAAACGCGAGCGCGTCATTTACCTGCGTGACGATCTGATCCTCGCCCAGAATCCTGGATTCCAGCCCCCCGGCCAGCCGGAACAGATGTGTCACCGCCTCTCTTTCTTCCCTGAAAACAAAATACGGGCGGTATTTGTCCGGATCAACCGCACGGATCCTGCACAGAAGTTCAAAGAGAGAATCCTTAAATTCCTCTCCTGTGCTCACCCACAGTTCCATCCGGTTGCAAGTCGAGATCATGACGCAGCCTTCGATCCCCTTTACCTGTTTCAGGACTTCCAGCGCCTCCGCCATGTGTTTTTTTGTAAATGAAAAGATTGTACGTATATCGATCTCCGCCACATTGTGGTCGATTCCTGTCATTTGAATTCCCATTGTCTGCCGATCTCCTGTATACTGACGCCTGCGCAGCACATTTCCGCTCCGAAATCACTTTGCGCCAGCAGTCTAAGTCAAATTTCTGTCATGCGGCCAGCAATCTTACGGCTGTCTCCGTATGAGCGAGCAGAAGTTCCCGGATCTCCCGATACTCTCCGAGGCCTCTCAGAATACATTCCACCTCAAATCCTTCCTTCTCAAACCGCGTCTTCCACGAATCCTCATCATCTCCCGCGAGATCATTATTCGCGTGATCGCCTGCCACAATCATAAAAGGCGCAAGCATAACCCTGCGCGGGGAGCAGGCTCTCACTGCTTTTATCAGCGACTGGATCGTCGGATAGGCCTCGACCGTCCCCATAAATATATTCGGATATCCCAGATCCTTGAACTGATAATCAAGCGCCGCATAAATGGCATTTGAAAAATGTTCCGTCCCGTGTCCCATGAGCACAAGCGCCTCATCATCAGCCGGATGCAGTTCCCGCACCACCGCTCTGATCACTTTCTCATTATCCTCTGCAAAAGTCAGAAGCGGCGCGCCGACCACAATCTGTTCAAACTCCTCCTGATATGCCATCGCATCCGACGTCATCAGATCATTCTCAATCCCATTCAGGACATGCGTCGGCTGAACAACCACTTTCCGGATTCCGTCCGCTCTCATCTGTTCCATCGCTTCTTTTACATCAAAAATCCGGATTCCGTCGCGCTTCTGCAGCTTTCTGCGGATCATTCCGCTCGTCCACGCGCGGTAGACGCGGTACTGCGGATACGCCGCCTGAATATCCTTCTCAATCTGTTCGATCGTCACGGCACACGTATCCGCATAGCTCGTCCCGAAGCTGACGACCAGAATCGCCGTGTCTGTTGCTTTTTCTCCTGCCATTTTGTTTATTTTCCCTTTCCTTTTTATCCTGATTCCTCATAAAGACAGGGATGCGTCTCTGCATTGAAAGCGGGGCGCTCTGCTATATGAAAGCCCTTGGGATCGCTCCGTGCCTTTGGCACTCCCGCGCTCCCCACATGTATTCGCAATTCGCATCATTCGCTCCGCTCATGCTGCTGTATTGCTCATACATGTTAGCGTCTCTTATGCAGAGGCAGTCCGGTAAGCAAGCTTACCTCCTGCCTCTATATTGAGACTGGGTCGTTCTGCTATATGAAAGTCGATTGCTCCGCTGCTTTGCAGCTCCCGCAATCGCCGCCGGTATTCGCAATTCGCATCACTCGCTCTGCTCATGCTGCTGTATTGCTCATACCGTCTGTCCCGTCCGATGTCCACTCGCCGGTGCATGTAAACATGCCCGTCGATGGTCATCGTCCGGGGCTTTCATAAATAAAGAGGCACCCTTTACAGGATGCCTCACATCAACGTTCCAACGCCAATTTCCCCATCCCGGAAATTTTCTTACTAAACTCATGAAAGCCGATTCCAATTACCGCAAATATCCTGACTTGGCCTCTCCCTTGGGGACACCTTCCCGGCATCTGCTGCCAGTGGTTTCGCGCTCTGTGAAACACGGCAGTCTGAATCTGCCCGTGAAACCTGCGCATTCGTCCCTTCGTCCGCCTTACAGTAGTGGTGGCTGTTCCGGATTTTCACCGGATTCCTTGCTTGCGTAATCCGTACAGCCGCAGAAAATCTGCGAATTTCCTGTACGATATCCAATCGGAACTCTCTTTTCAATTTTCATATTTCGCCGTGCAGACCTGCCGTCCGCAAAAGCAGAATACTCTTCTCTGCACACTTTCATCCAACTATACCTCATAGCTGAAGGATTGTCAAGAAAATAGGATTTTTACACAATATTTTATCAGATTTTTGTATTATATATTATTTTGTGACTTTTTGTTTCTTACCGTTGAGTCCTTTCTGCTGAAGGAGCTTCTTATAGGTCTTCAGACAGGAAACCGGTACTTTCACGACTGTTTTCTGATTGAGCTTTCCAAACGCCTTGCTTCCTACTTTCTTGCTCGTCAGGCCCTTCGTCTTGATCGTGACCGCCGTCAGCTTCTGGCAGCCATAGAACGCCTGCTTCCCGATCGTTTTCACCTTCGCCGGAATCGTGACCGCTTTCAGCGCCGTGCAGTTCTGGAATGCGCTTGCCCCGATCGTGGTCACATTGCCTCCGATCGTCACCTTCGCCAGCTTCTTGTTATTCTTAAACGCATTCGCCGCAATGCTGGTTACCTTGAAGGAAACGCCATTCAGTTTGACCGTGGCCGGAATCGAGATGCTTACGGCTTTGCTGTTTAACGGTTTCGTGTATTCCACCGTCTCACTCTTCGCTTTCACACTGGTGACTTTATAGACAGCTCCCGTCTTCTGATCGCCCAGTTTCTGTCCTTTCTGGATCTTCTTTATTTCCAGAGCTCCGCAGCGCGTACATACGCCATCGACATAATCATGACCAAGGGCTTTCACAACCTTCTGCTCTTCCAGTATTTCTCCGCACTCCGAACAGTGCTTTCCTTCCGTCAGGCCATCCTCCGTGCAGGTCGGATTCACCGCCTTATCCACAGCCACTGTGTGCTCATGCGGTTTTTCTTCTCCAGGTTCTGTCTCCCCCTCGGCGGGCTGCAGTGTTTTCCAGCAGGGATCCGGCGAGAACGTATAACCTGTATCTTTATTCTTTGTCAGCTGCAGAATATTAAACTTCGAGGAACTGTCATTAAATGTGACATTCTGATGTTCTTTTCCATTCAGAATTACCTTGTGATCTCTGTCCGCAGTAAAGCATTTTGACATACCTCCCTGCGTAAAATCTCCTCCTACCGCCATTGTCCCATTGCTGAAACGGTTAAAGGTGGTACTGCCGCTGCTTCCGGTATAGATACAGAAATCTCTGCCAACCTTTACAATATCCGCCATATCGCCCATCACAAGCCACGCGTCCACCGGCTGGTATTCCATCGCGCCTGTTATGACATTCTCCTTTTTCTCCGCGATGATGTAATCCCCGCCTACATCCAGCGTCCCTTTATTGATTTTCATCGTTCCTTTTGACTGATGCAGATTTCCGCTTATCGCCAGCTTTCCGCCCATAAGATTCACATTTCCTGTCATTTCAGCATTTCCTGTGATGTTCAGTTCCTGTCCGTTCAGATTCAGCAGATTTATCTCCACCGTCCCGCTTTCCACAGTCATGCTGCTTTCCAGATTGCTGCACCGGAAAATGCCGTCAAATCTGATTTTTTTCTGGGCAGCCGCTGCCGACAGATTCTGGAACTGACTTGCCGTTCCCGCAAGCGTAATTCTCTGCTCACCCGCACCGGTCAGAACTACTGTATGGCTTCCTGACGCATTAAAGCAGTGGGGCATGCCTCCCTGCGTAAAATCTCCTCCTACATATAAAGTGCCTGCCAGAAATCTGTTAAACGTGGTGCTGCCGGAACTGCTGGTATATATGCAGAAGTCTCCATCCACCTTTACAACATCCGCCATCTCACCCATCACGAGCCATGCGTTTGTCGGCTGATACTCCAGCACACCCGTCAGAACATTCTTCTTTTCCTCCGCGATGATGTAGTCCCCGCCTACATCCAGCGTCCCTTTGTTTATTCTCATCGTTCCGCCTGTCTGATGCACGGAACCCGTTACCTTCAGGATATGTCCGTCCAGATCCAGAGTACCTCCCTCGAGGTCGAGATCCCGTGCCTCCATATCCTGTGTCAGTTTCATGTTTTTTTCTATTACCATATCGCTGCTGGCAGAAACGCCCGTGTCCAGAGTTCCCAGAATGATTTTCCCGTTTTTATTTTGCCCGGATGCCATCCCGTTCCCGGCCGCCATTGCATGCCGCGCAAAAGGACCTGCAAAAAACGTAAGCCCGGCTGCGGCCAGCATGGTCAGGCACATCACTTGTTTCTTAAACATGTTCTCTCCTCCCGTTTTTAAAACATTCCTCAAAATATAATTTTTAATATTTCAGCTGCATAAAATATATTACGTCATTTTCTTCTTCAATGCAAGCACATTCTGGATCCGGAAAAACAGTCTCTACTCTTTGTAACCCGTCTCCATATTCACGGCCTGCGCAAGCGGTTCCCCCGCAAAATAACGCTTCAGGTTTGCCGCGAACAGATCCACAATCTGCTCAAGCGTCTCCGGCAGGGAAAATCCGCCGGAAATATGCGGAGTAACGATCGCGTTCGGCGCGTCCCAGAGCGGATGATCCGCGGGAAGCGGTTCCGGATCCGTCACGTCAACCGCCGCTCCGGCAATGCGTCCTGCATAGAGCGCGTCCGAAAGAGCGTCCGTATCGACCGCTGTCCCCCGCCCCACGTTGATGACGACTGCGTTCTTTTTCAGAAGCGCGATCCTTTCTCTATTTAACACATGGTATGTGGAAGCGTTCGCCGGAAGGGTCATGGCGACGACATCCGCCTGCGGCAAAAGCTCCTCAATCTGATCCATGAAGTAAAGCCCGTCCAGCCAGCCGGGACATTCCGTTTTCCGCCTCTTGATTCCAAGCACTCTGCAGCCGAGGCCTTTCATTTTCTTTCCAAACCTCGACCCGATATCTCCCAGTCCGATTACAAGCACGGTCGTCCCCTCGATCACGCCCACAAATCCCTCGTTCCGCCAGGTATGAGATATCTGATTCATTCGATACAGGTGAAGTTTTTTCCGCAGCTCGAACAGGCAGGCGATCATGTGCTCCGAGATCGCAAGCCCGTACGCGCCGGAAGCGTTCGCGAGGACAGCCCCCTCGGGAAGCCGCCCCGGTTCGCAGTAGCCCTCCGTTCCGGCATTATTCAGCTGAATCCATTTCAGATTTTTGCAATAGACAAGCTGCTCCGGCGTCATCAGATTGCCGAGAATGATATCCGCCTTCCCCAGTACTTCCGGCGTAAGATCCCGGCGCTGACAGCAGTACAGATTATGTCCCGGCGCCGCCGAGGAAAGCTTATCCATCTGTGCCTGCGTCAGCTGTGGTGTGATCAGTATATTCATCTGTCTCTTTCCATCCTTTCTCTGTGAAATGTGTCCTTCTTTTCTCTTCTTTTCCCTTCTTTTCTCTTCTTTTCCCTTCTTTTCTCTTCTTTTCCCTTCTTTTCTCTTCTTTTCTCTTCTTTTTTCCGCTTCTGTCCTGATTTCAGAGAATCCGCCTTACATTTCCTCCCGGAATCTCCGCATAAACAGCACATACAGCACCACCAGCGCAATCGCCGTCGCGATCCAGCTGAGCGGATATACCATCATCAGCGTATTGAAATCCGGAGATATCCGAAAGATCGTATATACCCAGGTGATCCTTATTCCGCACACGCCGGCAAACGTGATCAGCGCAGGCATAAGCGAATATCCGTAGCCTCTCATGGCTCCGGACATGATCTCCATGACGGCGTTCACCGCCTCCGCCGCGAGAATATAGCGGAGCCGGATGATTCCGAACGAGGCGATCGCCGGATCGCTGTTGAAGATCCCAAGCAGCGGCCTGCCAAATCCCAGGATCAGAAACGACACGGCAGCCGTGAGCCCCACGTCGAGCGCGAGACTGATCCTTGTCACCTTCCTGCAGCGCGGAATATTCCTCGCCCCGTAATTCTGTCCGACAAACGTTGTGCAGGCCTGTCCGAAAGAGTTAACCAGGTAGTACGCGAGAATCTCAATGTTGAACGCCGCCGAGGAGGCCGCCATCACATCCGCGCCGAGACTGTTGATCGCCGACTGAATACAGAGATTTGAGATGGAAAACACCATGCTCTGCAGTCCCGCCGGAAGCCCGATGCGGATGATTGATCCAAGCACATCCCTGTGAATCCGTATTTTTTTCGTCTCAATCCGAATGATATCTTTTCTGCGCCGCAACAGGAAAAACAACATCCCGGAACTGACCAGGTTGGAGATCACCGTCGCGGCCGCCACGCCGTCGACCGTCATACCGATGACAAGGACAAAAAACAGATTCAAAATGACATTGATCACACCGGAAACAAACAGGCAGATCAGCGGCGTCCTCGTATCTCCCTGGCTTCGGAAAATGGCCGACTCAAAATTATAGAGAAAGATAACGGGAAGGCCGAGAAGATACACACGCAGATACAGAACCGCCATGCCAAACACCTCATCCGGCACGGAGAGCAGCCGCAGGAACGGCGGAGCGATCACTTCTCCAAGCAGCGTAATCAGAAGGCCGCTGACCACGGCAAATAATACCGACGTGTGAACACTGCGGGAGACTCCGCCCGCATTCTTTTCTCGTAAGTAGGTAATAATCCGTGTCTTGACGAGATAAAATATCCCCGGTTACCCACCGGGGAAAATTCAGCTGTTATTT
>CANRGB010000125.1 GCA_947630005.1 uncultured Lachnospiraceae bacterium | reverse complement strand
TTCAGCTCCTCAATATTGCTGTTCTCGCAGCCAAGTCCCAGCACGAGCACGCCGCCCGCGTTCGGATGATTGACAAGGTCCGCGAGGATCTGACGTGTGTTGTCCTGGTCGTCCCCCATCTGGGAGCATCCGTACGGATGCGTGAACGCCACGATCTCTTCCACGGAGCCGCCTGCGAATTTCTGCGCTTTTTTCTCAATCGCCTGGACCACATTGTTGACGCAGCCGACCGTCGGGATAATCCACACCTCATTGCGCACGCCGACCTTCCCGTCCGGCCTTCTGTATCCCTGAAAATATACCTGCTCTGTCTTTTCGAGCGTTGTGTCCTGCTTCTCATACGTATAGGTCAGCAGCTCGCCAAGTCCCGTTTTTACATTGTGGATATGTACCCAGCTTCCCGGCGCGATCTCTTCCTTTGCGACGCCGATCGAGCTTCCGTACTTGATCACCGGATTTCCCGTGTGAATCGCGGTCAGAGCGAATTTATGCCCCTGCGGGATATCCTCCTTCAGGGTAACCGTCTGTCCGTCAACATCAAGCACCGCGCCCGCCGAAAGAGGCTTCAGAGCTACGGCAACCATGTCGTCGGGATGTATTTTCATAAAATCTTTCATAAATTTCTCCTAATATTATTAGTAGAACAGACTTACCAGTCCGGTCGTGCAGATCGGAACATAAGTCAGAAGCAGAAGGACAATTACCAGGAGGATATAGTACGGCAGAGCCTCCTTGATAAAGTCTTTCGTCTTGCAGCCCGTGATACCGCAGGTTACAAACATAAGAGTGCCCATTGGCGGAGAGAACGCTCCGATCGCGTTGTTGAAAATGTAAACCATGGCAAACTGAATCTCGTCGATCCCGTAGCTCTTCGCAATCGGTGCGAGAAGCGGAACCAGAATGATCATGGATGCATTTCCTTCGATGAACATACCTACGATGATCAGGAAGATATTTACAACGATCAGGAACACATACTTACTGTGGATTGCAGTCATCATCCACTCGGTAAGCTGCTGCGGAATACGCTCCTTCGTCAGGATCCAGGAGAATACCGCCGCTGCAGATACGATGAGCATGATGGAAGCCGTCGTCGTGACAGTCTCCTTGAACGCGACCATCATATCCTTCATTTTCAGCTCTCTGAAAATAAGGCCAAGGATCACCGCATAGATAATGGCAACGGCACCTGCCTCAGTCGCCGTAAAGATACCCAGACGGATACCACCGATAATGATAATCGGAAGACACAGCGGAAGGATCGCCGGCTTCGCCGCCTTCGCAAATTCTGAACCGGAAATTTTCTCCGTACGCATCGGGACATAGCCGCGCTTTTTGGAAATCACACTTGTGAGCACCATCTCTGCGATGCAGAGGATTGCTCCCACGCCGATACCTGAAATGAAAAGCTTGCCGATCGACACGTTCGCGATGCAGCCGTAAAGGATCATTGCGATTCCAGGCGGGATCAGCGGCGTGATCATCGAGGAAACTGCCGTGACAACGGTCGAGAATGACTTGGAAAATCCGACTCTCTCCATCTCAGGAACCATCATCTTTGCCTCCATTGCCGCGTCAGCAATGTTGGAACCGGAAAGTCCGCCCATCAAAGTGGAAAGAAGGATGTTTACCTGGGCAAGACCGCCGGTCATCCGGCCGGTCAGCACGGAGCAGAAGTCCATAATTCTCGAGGTAACGCCGGTATAGTTCATGACAATGCCTGCGCAGACGAAAAACGGGATTGCGAGCAGGGAGATGCTCTCCACACCGGTGATTGCCTGCTGGGCAAAGATGATCGGGTTGGCGTTCGGATTCAGCACAAAATACATGGCAGATCCGCCCAGTACCGCGATATAAACCGGCACTTTCATAAACAGGAGTACAAGCATTACAATCGCGGCGATTGCGATAATGGCTGAACTTGACATTACTCTTCTCCCCCTTTCTTGCTCTTGTCAAAATACTTGCTGTAGAAATAGCTGACGATCATAAGGATATAGGATACCGGAGCAATGCCGTACTGCACGGTCATGGGGATCTTCAGCATACTGGAACTTCTTCCGTTCCGCGCAAACATCTGGATAAATCCGATGCTGTTGTAAAACAGATAGGCAACGACAAGAAATACAACGATATCAATCAGATAACCGATAATCTTCTGAACACTCTTCGGAAACATCTCAACGATCATCTCAATTGCCACATGGCTTCCGGTACGGAACGCTGCTCCGCCTGCTGCAAACACAATCCAGATCATGCAGAAAAGCTGTACTTCCTCCAGCCAGGTGAACGGCTTGCCCACGATATAACGCATGATTACGCCGGCAAAGGTCAGAAAGATCAGGACCAGAAGCGCGACGCTCGCGACTATGATATCCAGATTCCCAATGAACTTTTTCAGTGTACTGTCATTTTTCATCTGAATTCTCCTTTCATCCATGATAATGCCCGCCGCCCGGGGCAGGCAATTCTGAAAAAACGGGCGCACAGCCGTCAGACCGGTTTTGTGCGGCATGGCTGTCCGCCCGCATGTTATTTACGCTTTGACACCGACAGCCGTCCGGCCTTACTCAGCGCCCATAGCTGCCCTGACTGTGTCATACAGGCCGTCTGACCATCCGAAGGTATCTCCTTTTTCGTAGAACGCCTGTGCTTTCTCCTTAAATCCTGCAAGCACTTCCTCTGACGGATCGACAACCTCAACGCCCTCGTCGATCATCATCTGAAGGTATTCCTCGTTGGACTCGTCAACCAGATCGTTGTTATAAAGACCTGCTTCCTCGCCGGTGGATACAAGAAGCTCCTGCTGCTCCGGTGTCAGGCTGTTGAACATATCGGCGCTCATGACCCAGGTCGTGAAGTTCAGCACATGTCCGTCAAGAATCAGATACTTCGCAACTTCGTGCAGTTTTCTGCCGTACAGAGTCGCAAGCGGATTCTCAGCGCCGTCGATCGTCTTCTGCTGAAGAGCCGTATACACATCGCCGAGGTCCATACCTGTGGAGGTGGCGCCCAGCACGTCAAAACCGATAGACTGAATCTGATTGCCCGGCACACGGATCTTAAGTCCGGCCAGATCATCCACTGTCTCGACCTTCTTCGTGGTCAGCGTATGGCGCTCGCCATATTTCCAGTTGGACGCCACAATCTTCAGGCCCTTGTCTTCCAGTTGAGAACACATATCCGCATACCAGTCGCTCTCGATCAGAGTCCAGCACTGATCCCAGTTGTCAAACAGGAACGGTCCGAACACGATACCGAAATCCGGCACACCGTAATCCGCGTAGAACGCGCCGTCAGCCAGCGTGATGTACGGCTCGCCGAGCGTCATGCCGTCGATCAGCTCATTCTTGCTTCCCAGCTGGCTGTCCGGATACAGCTCAAGCTTCAGGCTTCCGTCGCCCTGCTCTTCCACAAGCTGCTGCCATTTCTCAAGAGCCTGTCCGATCGGCTCGGAGATCGAGTTCTCAAATCCGATCTGAAGCGTTACTTCCTCTGCTGCCGCCGGCATTGCGAACATCATAGCGCCAAGAGCAGCTCCCGCCAATAACATTTTACCTTTCATTTTCTGTTCTCCTTTTCTTTTTATTACGTCTCCGCCACGGCGGCGGAGGAACGTTTCTTAATTTTATGATGCCGGGGTCAAAAGATATTTTGCCCCCCCCCATGATGCTGCGAATTGCTCCGCACTTTATTCCGGATCCGCGAAATGGATCACGACTTTCAGTTTGGACGCGCCGTACTTGCTGAACTCCTCGAACGCCGCAGCCGCCTCGTCAAGAGAATACTCGGAGCGAAGCTCCGGATCCTTCGCGTCAGGATTCATGACAATCTTCTCGAGATCCGCTTTCCCGTCCTTCACCAGATCGATCAGCTCAAGGAAATCCTTCTTCAGCGCATTCCTGGAGCCGAAAATATTCAGTTCCTTCTTCTGAATCAGCGTGAAATTAAAGTCAAGGTTCTTCTTGCCGACGCCGATCAGGACGACGCGCGCGCCGAAAGTGGCCGCGTCGATGCAGTTCTGGAAAGTGGACGGAAGCCCGACTGCCTCGATCGTCACATCGAATCCGTGATGAGCGCCCGTGATCGCGTTCACCTTGTCCATGAACGTATCCGGATTGTCATTCAGGATCATGCCTGCCAGGCCGAAGGTTTCATATGCATAGTTCAGCTTTTTCTCGGCGACATCCGCAATGTACACTTCGCCGCCCTTTGCCTTGGCCGCGATCGCCGCAAGAACGCCGATCGTCCCCGCGCCTACTACCAGTACCTTGTCGCCCGGCTGCACGTTCGCGCGGGACACGCCGTGATAGCTGATGCAGAAAGGCTCGATCAGGGCAAGCTGCTTCGGGGAAAGTCCTTTCCCGTCATAAATACGCTCAACCGGTATCGTGATGTACTCGGAGAAAGCTCCGTCTCTCTGAGCGCCAAGCGTCTCGTTTGACTCACAGCAGTTGACCAGGCCGCGCTCACAGGAATAACAGTGCGTGCAGTTGAAATAAGGATTGCAGGTGACGATGTCTCCCTTTTTCAGTCCTCTGTCATTCTCTCCGATCTCCACGATCTGCGCCGAAAACTCATGTCCCGGAATACGGGGATAATCCGCATACGCAAAAGTTCCTCTGTACGTGCCAAGATCGCTTCCGCAGATGCCTCCGTACAGGATGCGCAGGAGCGCTTCCCCCTCCTTCGCAACAGGCATTTCCGTCTCCACGACGCTCACTTTGCCCGGTTCAGAAATAAGTACCGTTTTCATATGAAATCTCCTTTCTGAATTACCTTCTTTTGTGTTGTATACAACATAACTCTTTCTGGTTTTTTTGTCAATGCCTATCAGTTTATTTTCTTGTCTGAAGTCGCATTTTCCACTTTTTTTACAAATTTATCCCGTTATTTTTGTGCATTTTGCCTTTAATTTTTGTCTTTAAATTTTCTGTTTTCATTTTTATCCGTTGGATTTTTTCTTTTTTTCTTAATTCAAATCCGGTTATGCCCCATTTTATGCTCTGTTGTGTACAACATGATTCGTTTTGGGTTGCCTCAATTTCCTGTTTCTGTTATACTTAACGTCAGGAGAACAAAGCGGAAAAGCGCAGAAACGTGAACGGAAGATCCCTTTTCTGCGTCCGCGCTTTTGCATGTTCAGCGCTCCTGTGCTGAACTTTCCCGGTAATCACAGCAGGGAGTGTACATATATATGAAAGAAACTTTAAAGCATCAGGCCTACCAGCTGATCAAAAACAACATTCTCAGCTGTGTCTACGCGCCTGGCACGATTATCAACGAAGAACAGATCCGTGAGGAAATCGGCGGAAGCCGCACTCCGATCCGGGATGCGCTAAGCCGGCTTGAGCAGGAAAGACTGGTAAAGATACTTCCCAAAAAGGGAATACTCATCACAGGAATTACGATTCAGGAGCTGAACCAGCTCTATGAGACAAGGGAACTGATCGAGACCCATGTCGTGAAGCATTACGGGGGGCGTATTCCCACAGATACGTTCATCGGCTACTACCGCCGCTATAAAGAATATCTTGACGGGACACAGACAGCCTACTCTTTCCTGACCATGGACGAAAATCTTCATCAGCTTTTCATAAACGCGTCAGAAAACGATTATTTCATCAGCCTCTATTCGACAATCCAGAACCAGATCACCCGCACCCGGATCCTCACCGGACGCACCTCGATCGAGCGTCTGCAGGAAACGACGAAGGAACATCTGACCATCGTGGAGGCGGCCATACAGAATAACTGGAACGACGCGGCCGCCGCAATGCGGGAGCACCTGCTTCAGTCGAAGCAGAGCTATGTTTCCTATATGCTGCAGAAAAATATCGCCGCCGCAAACCCGACAATCGAGTAGAAGGCGGTTTTTCCTCCTGCCCAGGCGCTGCGTCGGCAGCTGATCTCCATGTCGGGGCCTGCGGTCAAGCAGGAAGCGTCTTTTCTCCCTGCCCAGGTTCTGCGTCAGCAGCTGATTTCCATGTCGGGGCCTGCGGTCAAGCAGGAGGCAGCTTTCCCTCCTGCCCAGGCGCTGCGTCAGTAACTGATTTCCATGCCTGAGTCTGTGCATAAGACGTTGAAACGGCAGGCCTCAATGGCCTGCCGTTCGTTATTGGCCGCCGGCTTTTCTGCAGTCGGCAGCCTTCCTTTATATTTTTTATTTTACACCTCATCAAGCGGAAAGCCGAAATAGCGCACCGCATTGTTATAGCAGATTCCCTTCACAATCTTCTCAAGGTTCTTCATATTCTTCGGGTATTCCCCGTTCTCTACCCAGCCGCCGATCAGGTCGCACATGATCCTGCGGAAATATTCATGTCTCGGATAGGACAGGAAGCTTCTGGAATCGGTCAGCATCCCAAGGAAATTCCCGAGAAGTCCCAGATTCGCAAGGGACGTCATCTGCTTTCTCATGCCGGTCTTGTGATCGTTGAACCACCACGCGGAACCCTGCTGGATCTTGCCTACCGCGTCGCTTCCCTGGAAGCAGCCGAGGATCGTTCCGATCAGCTCGTCATCCCCCGGATTCAGACTGTAGAGCACTGTCTTCGGCAGATTCTTCGCCTCGTTGACCGCGTTGAGGAAACCCGCCAGCTGACTCGCCGGAGCATAATTGCTGATGCAGTCAAACCCTGTGTCCGGCCCCAGCAGATTGTACATCGTCGTGTTATTGTCGCGGATGCATCCGTAATGGAGCTGCATCACCCAGCCAAGCTCCTCATATTTGGAGGCGACAAACAGCATAAACGCCGTCTTGTACTTCGCCGCGTCCTCTTTCGAGATTGTCTCCCCGGCCATGCGCGCCGCAAAAATCCGCTCGATCTCCTCGTCGGAGGCCGGCTCGTACATCACGTAATCGATTCCGTGATCGGAAACCTTACAGCCCATGCTGTCAAAGAAATCCATCCGAACCGAGAGCGCTTTCTTCAGATCCGCGAAGGATTTAATCTCCACGCTGGAAGCTGCCGAGAGCTTCGCGAGATAGTCCGGATACTCCGGCTTTTCCAGGTTCATCGCCTTGTCCGGTCTCCACGCCGGAAGCACCTGAACCTCAAAGCTCTCATCTTCCTTAATCTTCTTATGCCACTTCAGGTCATCGACCGGGTCGTCCGTCGTGCACAGCAGCTTTACGTTGGATCTGCGGATCAGGTTCCGGACGCTCATGGAATCCTCCTGCAGCTTCGCGTTGCAGAGATTCCAGACCTCCTCCGCCGTGTCCCCGTCAAGCACTCCGTAATACCCGAAGAAGCGCTGCAGCTCCAGATGACTCCAGTGGAACAGAGGATTGCCGATCGCCTTCTCCAGCGTCTCGGCCCATTTCTGGAACTTCTCCCTCGCGGGCGCGTCTCCTGTGATGTAATACTCATCGACGCCGTTGGACCTCATCTGGCGCCATTTGTAATGGTCGCCGCCAAGCCATACCTGCGTGATGTTGTCAAACTTCCGGTCCTCAGCAATCTCCTGCGGATTGATGTGGCAGTGATAGTCCACGATCGGCATTTTCTCCGCGATTGCATGGTACAGCTCCATCGCGGTCTCCGTGCTGAGCATGAAGTCTTTATCCATAAATTCTTTCATAATACAAACCATTCCCTTCCTTTCATATTAACCTGTGCAAATGCCAAAAAGGACAGAAACACCTCCGGGCGGACACCCCTGCGGGTCCTTCCCGGAGATGTCCTGCCCTTTCCTGGCCGTTGATTGACACCTGAAATAATACAGTACTAGATCAGTCCCAGCGCAGTCGGAATGAACAGTGAGATCATCGGTATGTAGGTCACCAGAAGCAGACCGATGATGATGATCGCAAAATAAGGAAGCAGGTATTTCAGAATACTCTCAATCGTAACGCCGCCCACCTTGCAGCCTGTGAACAGGATCGTTCCAACCGGAGGTGTGATCGTTCCGACAGACAGGTTATAGCACAGGATAATTCCAAAATGAACCGGGTTCATTCCAAGGCTTGTGCAGATCGGAAGGAAGATCGGCGTGAAAATCAGGATCGCGGGCGTCGGGTCCATGAAAGTACCGACTACCAGCAGGATGATGTTGATCAGCAGGTAAATCAGGATCTTGTTGCTCGTGATCTGAAGCACCGCCTGCGCTACCATATCCGGGATTCCCGTGAAGGCCATCGCCCAGGACATGATGGAGGACAGACCGATCATGAACGTGATCGTACCGGTCATCTTTGCGGACTCGCCGACGATGCGCGGGATGTCCTTGAGTTTAATGGAACGATAAATCAGGGACAGGATCGTCGCATAGACAACCGCGATGCCGGAACCTTCTGTCGCCGTGAAGATACCGCCGAGGATACCGCCGATTACGATGACGATCATCAGAAGACTCGGGATACCTTCCCAGAACGTCTTAAGCGCGATGGACAGAGTCATCTTCTCTGTTGACTGATAGCCAAGCTTCTTCGCCGTGATGCCTGCAAGGATCATAATGCCGCCGCCCCAGATGATGCCCGGGATATATCCGGCCATGAACAGAGCGGAGATGGATACGCTTCCCGCGACCGT
>CANRGB010000124.1 GCA_947630005.1 uncultured Lachnospiraceae bacterium | reverse complement strand
TATGTGACGGCCTCGGAAGCGCTCGGCGCCTCGAAGCTGCGCATTCTGATCAAGGAAGTGATCCCGAACAGCATCAGCTCGGTGCTGATCATGGCCACGACCGACATCGGCAATCAGATCCTGATGTTCTCGACCTTGAGTTTTCTGGGACTTGGCTCCGCGCCGCCTACGCCGGAGTGGGGCATGATGGTATCTGACGGCGTCGGCTATTTTAACAAATTCTGGGTAGCGGGCTTTCCCGGTCTTGCGATCTTCACGATGGCGGTGGGAGCGAATTTCATCGGCGACGGTTTGAGAGACCTGCTCGATCCGAAGCTGCGCAAAACTTTTTCATAATTCTGAAAGGAAGCTGATCATATGAATACGAGCCGTACAGAACGTGTTCTGGAGGCCTTGAAGGGGATGGGTCTTACGCAGATGCTGATCGTGGACCCGGTCTCCATCTACTATCTGACGGGAGTGCGCGTAGAGCCGTTCGAGCGGTTCTACGCCCTTTATATTCGAGCGGACGGGAAGCATCAGTTTTTCCTGAACTGCCTCTTTCATGTGCCGGGGGACGTCGGCGTCGAAAAAGTCTGGCACACGGACACCGATCCGGTGATGGAGATCGTCGCAAAGTACGTGGATCACGAAACGCCGCTCGGCGTGGATAAGGATCTGAAGGCGCGGTTTTTACTGCCTTTGATGGAATTAAAAGCGGCGAAAGGCTTCGTCAACGCGTCGCTGGCGGTCGACTTGACCAGAGGCGTCAAGGACGAGGAAGAGCAGCAGAAAATGCGCGCGGCGTCCGCGATCAACGACCGGGCGATGGCGGAGTTTAAGAAGCTGATCCGCGAGGGCGTGACCGAGCGGGAGGCAGCGGACCAGATGCTGGACATCTATCTGGGACTGGGCGCGGACGGGTTCTCGTTCGAGCCGCTGGTCGCTTTCGGGGCAAACGCGGCCGATCCCCATCACGCGCCGGACGATACGCCGGTCTGCGCGGGCGATTCGGTGCTGTTTGACGTCGGCTGCATCAAAGACGGCTACTGTTCGGACATGACGCGGACATTTTACTATAAGGAAATCAGTGAAGAACACCGCCGCGTCTATGAGACGGTCCGCCGGGCGAACGAGGCGGCGATTTGCAAGATCAGGCCGGGCGTGCCGCTGATGGAGCTCGACCGCACAGCGAGGGATCTGATCAGCTCGGAAGGGTACGGGGAATATTTTACGCACCGGCTTGGGCATTTTATCGGACTCTCAGAGCATGAGTACGGCGATGTGTCGTCCGTGAACGCGCAGAAGGCGGAACCGGGGATGATCTTCTCGATCGAGCCGGGCATCTATCTGGGCGGCGATACCGGCGTGCGCGTGGAGGATCTGGTGCTGGTGACAGAGGATGGCTGTGAGGTACTGAATCATTATCCGAAAAAACTGGAAATCATCGGTCAGGAGGGATAGTTTGCATCCGACTGCGACATTATATATGGAAAATAAGAGCCGTATCGTCATCGAGCTTCTGCCGGAGCACGCGCCGAATACGGTCAGCAGTTTTATCTATGCTGCTTCGCGCGGCTATATGGATCACCATGCGATCGAGCGCATCGTGCCGGGGAACTGGGTGGACGTAAGTTACACAGCGTTCGGGCGCCCGGAGTGCCGCTACCTGATCCCAAATGAATTTGCTCTGCACCCGGAGCTTACGCCGCTTGACTCCCATCCGGGGATGGTGGCGATGGGCGGTTACGGGGAAGCGGGACTGGCGGGCTGCGAGTTCTTCTTCCCCCTGCGGGACTGTCCGGAGCACAGGGGGATCTATCCGGTGTTCGGGCGCGTGGTCGAGGGAATGGAAGAAATCTGGCGGCTGGAAAAGGTGCCGACTGTCCCGGTCACGGACTTCCCGATCGCGGGCGTGGAGGTCAACCGGCCGCTCAAGCCGCAGGTGATCGAGCGGGTGGAGCTTGAGCTCTATGGACAGAGTTATCCGGAGCCGGTGCGCGTGGAGAACCCGCAGCTTCCGCCGTGCTGGAAATGAGAATTTTCCGGTTGACAAATTCAGGCCCAAATGCTACACTCAGTTCTGACAAAGGAAGAAACCGATGAGAAAGAGTAGTAAGCATATTTGCGACGTACCAGAGAGCTGCAGGCGGTGGAAATGCAGTATGAAGCGGTTTGCCGAATGGACTTTCGAGGGTGGTTCGAAATGCCTCCGGGCAGAGTAGAAGCCGCCGGGAACCGAACCCGTTATCAATCAGGAGTGTATATTAATTAAGGAGAAATTCCGCAGGTACAGAGGGCGTGGGCGGATTTCTTTCGTTATTCAGTACACGCGAAAGCGGGCGTTTCGCCAAAGTGAGTGGTACCGCGATAATAAGATTTTATTACCGTCTCAGATGAAAATCTGGGGCGGTTGTTTTTATGCACAGGCCCGCATAAGGAAATCAGCTGCTGGCGCAGGCCCGTTTCTCTTTGATTTTCTTCCCGCGTACAACGAAACGGCCAAAAGCCGTGCATCAGAAAAAGGAGGAAGGATTATTATGAAAAAGAAAATTTTGGCATGTGCAGCAGGATCTGTCATAGCAGCCATTATGATGGCTGAAACAGCTATGGCGGCAGAGTACAAGGTAGGAATCATCCAGTTTGTGGACGATGCTTCTCTGAATCAGATTGAGCAGGCGATCGAGGCTGAGCTGGACGCGAAATCCGCGGAGGGCGAGGATCAGTTTGTCTATGACGGTTATGTATTTAACGGACAGGCGGATTCCACGACATTGAACCAGATTGCTTCCCAGCTGATCGCGGATGAGGTGGACGTGATCGTTCCGATCGCTACTCCGGCGGCACAGATTGTACAGTCCGCGACGGAGGACAATCAGATTCCGGTTGTTTTCTCGGCAGTGTCCGATCCGGTAGGCGCGGGTCTTGTGGAATCGATGGAAGCTCCGGGAGCCAATATCACCGGTACGAGCGACGCGCTTGACACAAAGTCAATTCTCGATCTGATGTTCATTGCGAATCCGGATCTTGATAAGGTAGGCTTTCTGTACAGCCAGTCTGAGGACGCTTCCAAGCAGCCGATCGCGGACGCGAAGGCTTATCTCGATGAGAAGGGCATTGCGTATGTAGAGAAAACCGGAACGAATAATACAGAGGTTTCCCAGGCGGCGGATGCGCTGATCGCAGAGGAAGTCGACGCAATTTTCACTCCGAGCGACAACACTGTCATGACGGCGGAGCTCGCAATCTATGAGAAGCTGATCGAGGCGGGTATTCCGCACTATGCGGGCGCTGATTCTTTTGCGCTCAACGGCGCGTTCTGCGGTTACGGCGTAGACTATGAGAATCTTGGAACCATGACGGCAGATATGGTCATTGATATTCTCCAGGGCGCTGACCCGGCAGAGACGCCAGTGAAAACCTTTGATAATGGTATCGCGATGATCAATACAGAGACGGCCGAGGCCCTGGGGCTGGATTACAGCGGCTTCGCGGATGTCTGCGCGCAGGTAAAAGAGACAGTGACCGCGGAAGAGTTTGAGTGATAAAGCCAGTCTCCATGCAAAGAAGCCGGCAGGCTTGCCTGCCAGGCTGAATTTGCATGAGAGACGCTAACATACATGAGCAAAGGAGCAATTGCGAACGAAGAGAGCAATGCGCTTTGCGAATGTATGCAGGAGCGCGAGAGTGCGCAAGCACGAAGCGATCCTGGGCTTTATCAGAAAAAACAGTCCGTTTCATGGACAGCAGGCAAATTTATTTGCATGTCTGGCCATGCTTTAGTGACGCTGACATACATGAGCAAAGCAGCAGTTAATTATATTTGAACAGAAGGAGACAGGTATGGGTTCATTGTTATCACTTCCGGTGATCATCAGCGCACTGGAACTTGGGTTTATCTACGCGCTTGTGGCGCTGGCATTGTTTCTGAGTTATTCGATCCTGAACATTGCCGATCTGTCCACAGACGGGTGTTTTACGCTTGGCTGCGCCGTCGGCGCGCAGGTCGTGATCATGGGACACCCGGTTCTGGCATTGTTTGCCGCGATGCTGGCAGGCGTATGCTCGGGCTATATTATGGCGTTACTGCAGACGAAGCTGGGAGTGGAATCCATACTCGCCGGTATCATCGTGAACACAGGGCTGTACACGGTCAACCTGGCGGTCATGGGGTTTTCGTCGAATCTCTCCATCTTCAAGAGCGACACGATCTATTCTTTATTCAAGGATGTGCTGGGAAACACCTCCTACAAGCTGGTTGTTTCCATTGTAATTGTGCTGATTGCCTGCGCGGTCATGGCGTGGTTCCTTGGCACGAGGCTCGGACTGTCGATCCGCGCGACCGGCGACAACTCGGATATGGTGAAGGCGTCGAGCATTAATCCGGGCTTTACGATCACGGTCGGCCTGTGCATTTCCGGTTCCCTGACCGCGCTGTCCGGCTGTCTGATCGGGCAGTATCAGAAGTCATGCGATATCAATCTCGGAACCGGTATGGTCACGATCGCGCTGGCGAGCCTGATTATCGGGGAGACGCTGGTCGGAAAGAGCAGTGTCTTCCGCAGAATTGTCGGCGTTATCGTCGGCAGCTGCCTGTACCGCTTCGCGATTGCGGTTGCGCTGCGTCTCCACATTCCGGCGGAGTGCCTGAAGCTGGTGTCCGCGGTGATCGTTGCGGTGGCTATCGCCTCCCCGTATCTGAAGAGTCAGGTCGCTTTCCAGAGAAGGAAGATGGCGGCCGTTTCCGGAGGGAAAGGAGGGGACGGCGCATGCTGAGGACAGGGAATGAGAGAAAAAGCGCGGCGGTCGTCTCTGCCGGGAAAGGAGGGGACGGCGCATGCTGAGAACAGGGAATGAGGGAAAAAGCGCGGCAGTCGTCTCTGCCGGGGAAGGAGGGGACGGCGTATGCTGAGACTGGTAAATGTAAGAAAGGTATTCAATGCCGGGACAGTCAACGAAAAGGTGGCGCTTGACGGCGTGAGCCTGACGGTCAACGACGGCGATTTTGCCACGATCATCGGCAGCAACGGCGCCGGGAAATCCACGCTTTTCAACTGCATCGGCGGAAGCTTCTATGTGGATGAGGGCAGTGTATTTCTTGACGACAGAAATATTACCTATGTGCCGGATTACAAGCGCGCGGTGCAGATCGGACGGCTTTTTCAGGATCCGATGAAGGGTACGGCTCCTCATATGACGATCGAGGAGAATCTGGCGCTCGCGTATCTGCGTGTGGCAAAGAAAAAATCAGTCTTTTCGAGAATCAGCCAGGCGGAGCGGAACATGTTCCGGGAGCGGCTGGCGCTTCTTGACATGGGTCTGGAGGATCGGATGAAGCAGCCGGTCGGACTGCTCTCGGGCGGACAGAGGCAGGCGCTTACCCTTCTGATGGCGACTCTGATTCCGCCGAAGATCCTGCTTCTCGACGAGCACACGGCGGCGCTTGACCCGGCTACGGCGGATAAGGTCATCGAGCTGACAAAGCGTGTTGTGCAGGAAAATCATCTGGCCTGCCTGATGATCACGCATAACATGCATTCCGCTCTGGAGATGGGAAACAGGACGCTGATGATGGATTCCGGGAGGATCGTGCTCGACATCAGCGGCGAAGAGCGCGCCGGGCTGACGGTCGACGGTCTGCTGGAGAAGTTCAGTGCCGGGGCGGGCAGGGAGCTTGACAACGACCGGATATTATTTTCGAAAATAGAGTGACAGGCAGAGAACAGCCGCCTGAAGGACAGGGGATGTACAGATTATGAGAAAATGGGTGAGAAAGACCGCGGCAGCCGCGGCGCTGGCCGGCTGCGTGTTCCTTGGCGGCTGCGCGATGGGCGGCGCGACGGGGGAAAATACCGTGGCAGGGATCGCGGCTCTTGAAGAAGGAAATTATGAGGAAGCGGCGGATCTGTTCGCGAAAGCGGCGGACGACGGAGAAGTGAAGGTCCTGGCGTACCGGGGACTGGGGATGGCGTATATGGGCCTTGCCCGGTACGAGGACGCGGAGGATGCCTTTGAGGACGCGCTTGAAAGCGCGGATAAAAAGATGCCGGACACCGTCAGGGACATCCGCCTCTACCTTTCGTCCGTAAAATACAGGCTCGGTGAGTACGAGGATATTGAGGCGATCTGCCAAGAGATCCTTTCTGAGGAAGATGGAATCTGCGTGGATGCCTATTTCCTGCGCGGTGCCAGTCTTCTGATGCAGGGGAATGAGGAGGAGGCCAGAAGAGACTTTGATGCCGCCGCCGCGCTTTCTCCTGATGATTATACGTTATATCTGAATATTTATGAGTGCTATGAGGAGGCGGACCTTTCGGGCGTCGGCAGTTCCTATCTTCAGAGCGCTCTGAATATCCATGGAGACACGATGGAAGACGCTTATCACAGAGGCCGCATTTATTATTATCTTGGCGATTATGAGAAGGCGCAGAGAGAACTGATCCATCCGGCGGAGGAGAAGTATGAGGACGCCATGTTCCTGATGGGGCAGGTGTATCTGGCGCTGGAGGATTACACGCACGCGAGGAACATGTACGAAAACATACGCACGGCTTTCGGCGACAGCCCGCAATGCTGCAACGGGATGGCAATGTGCGCGATGAAAGAGAAAAAGTATGACGAGGCGCTGCAGTATATTCAGCAGGGACTGCAGATGGACGGAACTGCCGGCAAGCAGGAACTGTACTTTAATGAAATGACCGCCTATGAGAAAAAGCTTGATTTTGAGACGGCCAGGCAGAAAGCGCAGGAATATGCCGCGCGCTATCCGTCGGACGAGCGGGGACAGAAGGAGGCGCTGTTTCTGGAGTCGAGGTAACTTGTTTGTGTCTCTTATACAGAGCCGGTCTGGCAAGCAAGCTTGCCGCCTGGCTCTGTATAGAGACGGACTTTCACGATAAAATAGAGATTATTTAGAGACAGTTTAGAGATTATTTAGAGATTCGTATGCTATAGTGGAGGTATCCATGAAGTATGCGGATTTTTTTATGTCACAGGAAAGTTCGCTCTGTGACATAAAAAGCCTCCGGCGGGTGCTGCGCGGGCGCGTGCATGGAAAGGGCTGCGGCCACACAGCGCAGGCGGTATGCTTTCTGGAAGTAATTAATAAGGAGGAGCTTATCATGATGTTTTTCAACTGGGGAAGGCGCCGCGGCAGTGCAGGAAAGACGAAAAAAGAGATCAGTACGGCGCGCGCCGGTTCATTTTTGGGTCTGAGAACTGTTCCGGCATTCTGTCTGTGTCTCGTCCTGGCAGCCGCTCTGACATGCTGTATGGGATATGGAAAGGAAATCACAGCGTATGCCGGGGAGGACGCCGCGCAGGGCAAAGGAGAGGACGGAGCCGCGATGGGGCGCTATGTGGAACAGACGCTGGAAGTGCCGGATATCTGGATTTATGATATTGAGGCGCTGCCGGACGGCAGGATCCGTCTGATCGGGCAGGCGGAACCGGACGGGCAGGCAAGGGACGGCGCGCCGTACGAAATATGGGACAGCGCGGACGGCGGAACGAGCTGGGAGAAGGCGGCTGTTCTGCCGGAGGAAATGAGCGAAAACTATTTCATAAGTCTGAGGCTTGCGCCGGACGGCGGCGGTGCGGGAGCTGTATATAAGATGACGGAGGACGGCCAGGATGCTGTGATTGAGTATTACAATTTTGACGCGGACGGAAACGTGACACAGATCCCGGTGGCGGAAGATGCTGAGAAAATGCAGCGGCTGTGCTTCGGTTCGCAGGGAGAACTGATCGGTCAGGATTATGGAAATACCGCGTACCGGGTCAACAGGGAGACCGGGGAGATTGAACAGACGTTTACCGGTCCGGGGGATTACACGGAGATCAGCGGAGTCTGCGGACAGGAGCTTCTGATGCTCTCGGGTTCGGAAGTGCAGCGCTACGACATCGCAGCAGGCGAGCCGCTGCCATATGACGAGAGCCTGAACGCGCAGCTGTTTGAGGACGGGATGAGCTATACGATCACAACGACCAGTTCTGATCCGATCGTGTTTGGATATACGGATGACGGAAGAATGTACTACACCACGTCAAAGGGTATTTTCGGCCATGTGCAGGGCGGAACGGTCGTGGAGCAGATCGTGGACGGCGGGATGTGCTCCCTGTCGAGTCCGAGCATCGGTCTTCTCGGCATGGCGGTATCAGGGGAAGATATTTATGTGGCCTGTCTGGAGGGCATGGAGCCAAGACTGCTGAAATATACGTATTCCGCGGACACGCCGACGGTGCCGGACAAAGAGGTGCGGGTGTATTCGCTTGAGGAGAACGCGGAGGTCCGCCAGGCCATCGTCATGTACCAGAACGCGCATCCGGACACGAGAGTAAACTATGAGATCGGGCTTTTTGGCGAGGGCGGAATGACGGCCTCGGACGCGCTGCGCACGCTGAACACGGATATCATGGCGGGGAACGGGCCGGATGTCCTGGTGCTCGACGGGATGCCGGTCGACTCTTACATCGAGAAAGGCGTTCTCGCGGATATCAGCGGGGTCCGCGCGGCGGCGCAGGGAGATGCCGGCTTTTTTGAATCGATGACCTCAGCCTGGGAGAAGGACGGCGCCGTGTACGCGATGCCCATCCGCTTCAAAATGCCGCTGAT
>CANRGB010000123.1 GCA_947630005.1 uncultured Lachnospiraceae bacterium | reverse complement strand
ATAATGAAATTTATAAGACATAAGGATGCCGCAGGGCGACTGCCTGAAAAGGAAAACAGAAAAGGTACTTTGCGGGGGATCCTGGGTTTGGCGCTGATGGTGACGCTCGGCGTGGTCCTTGCGGCAGGAGGAATGGGGACGCGGACATATGCGTGGAATCTTGATCCGCCTGGTATAGAAGAAGGTGAAGAGCTCGTTACCTTTCCGGATACCTCCGGGAAGGAGAACGGGACAGAAACAACGGGGGGAAACAACCGGACGTCCGGGCTGGAAGGGGGGACGACGCTAGTTATCCTGTCGGACGGGGAGCCGATGCCTATCGCCAATGGAGGTACGAATCTGAATAAGGATGAGTACATCGTGCAGGTGGAACTAAAGGACAAAGATGGCAATATCCTCGGGGAGGGCGCTCAGATTGTACTTGGCGAGAAATATTCCTATTATGTAAAATTTCAGGAAAGTGACGGACATCAATTTGTAAGCCCGATGACGTTTCAGCTGCCGAAAGGATTTGTGACGAATATTGTGACGGATGAGCCGCTTATCATGAATGGTGAAAACGTTGGTTCATATTCTGTTGATGAAAATGGACTTGTCACATTTAAAATGGAGGATAGTTATATAAACGGACACGATGATGTATGGATCGATATGAAATTTGAAATGACCGCTGTGGGGACCCAGGATGGCAGCGAAGTTAAATTTCCTTGGACAGGCGGTGGGGAGAGAACTTTCCAGGTTGGAGGGGATTCGATAGTACAGCTTGGCAAAGAGGCCGGCGATTATGATCCCGTTGAGCATACGATCAAATATACCGTGACACTGGACGTCACGAACGGTGTTGTGGAAGACACTCAGATTACTGATACAATGGAAAAAGGTGTATCTCTGCTGATAGATGAAAAAGGTGAACCCAAAGAATATAAGATAACAGTTACAGATGAAAACGGAAAAGACATCACACCAGATCCGGCGCCGACACTGAAGAAAACGGATGAGGGATGGGTTACAGAAGGCCTGCCTAGTCCGCTTCTTAAAGGTCAGAAGGTGACGATCCAGTACGAGGCTGCTGTGGAATTTGACGAGAAAAAAGCTCATGTGGACTTTGAGGAAGGTGAGACTTCATATCATTTTACAGTGGATAACACGGCAAACGTAACATGTAAACCACCAAAGGGCAAGGAAGATGATGTCAAAGGTACGAAGACCGTTACAGAAACAAAAACGGTTGATGACAAGCAGCTTGAAAAAGACGGTTCACTGGCTGCCGGCAACACTATTGACTGGGAGATATCTGTGGGCAGCGGTACCCGTGACGTGCGCGGTGTGAAGCTTACGGATACGGTCAACGGAAATCAGTGGGTTGACACGTCGCAGCCTCTTGAGATCAAATGGAAAAATGGGAACAGCACAATAAAGACAAAGACAATCAACTGGGTGATTGGAAGGGATGGTAAAGTCGATGTAAATGCCATGGCAAGTCAGAACGTGACGAATATTGAGTTTGATGAGCAGGGGCGTGTTAAAAAATTTGATGTCACTATTCCTGGTGAGAAGGATACGTTTTGGGAAGGTATTGATAGTAACTCTGAACGCAGATGGGGTAAAGGCGATTGGGTAAAGGTGGAATACTATACAAAGTATGACCCTCCTGCTGACGGCAGTAAAATCCCTTATACGAATCATGTATCTGGTTCTACGGATGCGCTCCCGCCAGGAGTGGGGGAGATAGTCATCGGTTCCGGAGGCATTCAAAAAGAACGGATAAATGATGTCTATGATGGAACCGGCGATTATATTGAGTATGAAATCACAGTGAGAGTTCCGGCTAGGGATGAACTTTTAGAGCAGACTAGAGTCAACAGTGAAGGAAAAACCGTTCCAGCTTATACTGATGAAGAGAAAAAAGTGGGTCTTCCATACTTTTACATTCTGGATGAGCTGGAATTTCCGCAAGTGTATTCTTTTAATGATGACGGCAGCAAAACGAAGTACCGGTATTTTGTAGACAATGTTCCTGAGATTGTGGATGTAAAGGCATATGGAGCAAAGAGTGGGGTACTTACATTTACAGAGCAGAAGGAACCGGTTTATGGTAATAGAGATCTCGGCTATACCTATACGGTGGTCCATAACCCTGACATCGTAGATAAGGATATCCGGGAGTTCCAGATCTGGTTTAATACGAATTTTAAAGAGAAGGCAGAACACGATTATCATGATTCTGTATGGCCGATTAATGAAGATGTTACGCTGACTTTTACGTATAGAGTTCCGGGGAATTCGAAGATTATAAAAGAAGAGAAAAATGACTGGGACGGCACTCCTGGAATCTACAAGGAGACGGGTCTTACGCTCCGCGAGCTTCTGGAAATGGGAAACCGCCTTAACAATGCGGCAGAGGGTCAGTACCGCACTGTCTCTGATAAGATCTTTAAGACAGATGTTGACTATACCAAGACGCCGAGTACAGTAAATATTAATAAGCGGGCACAGTTCCTCGAAAGCAATGAGATCGAATATAATGTCAGATTTGACAATGTCTACAAGGATTCTGCTGGAACTGAACATTATCTGCATCTGTTCAGTCCGGAGGAGATTAATGACTTCTGTTTTATGGATACTTTTGACAGCAGGCTGGAATATGTATCCGGGTCTCTTGAGGTTCTTGTTCTTGATGTAGACGGGGGCCTGAGAGGTATTTTTAAGCCTGATACGGGAGTAGAGGAAAATTCGGCTTTGTTCACATGTGAGGTTGGGAGCGAGACAACTACGCTGACTGCCAAGGTGGGTGCTTTCAACAAAGCGGAAGGCGCTAAAAATCTGCATAGCAAAAACACTTTACGTGATTGGCTGATGGCTTATCAGAATAAAAATGATGAAGAGCATTGGAAAGACAGCCAATATGTCTTTTGTTACAGGCTACGGATCAGAGATGAATATCTGAAAGCAGAAGATCTGGTTCTTAACAATACAGCGCATATAATGTATGGAGATACTGATCTGCATGATGATGAGCAGATAAAAGTTTCACCCAATATTCTTGAAAAGAGTTCTGTACAGCAGACGAATAGTGCGGGGAAGTTAACTGATGCAGTGGAGTATACGATTAAAGTGAATCCCGCAGCGGAGAATCTGGCGCAGGGCAAGGCCGAAGACGGGAGCGGAAAAGTTTTAGATCTGGAGCGATACACCCTTACTGATATTATGAGTAAAGAACTGATCCCGGATTGGAGCACGATCAAGATTTCCTACGAAGGTAAGCGGAATGGAGAATCTGTTTCCGGTGATTTAGTGAGGGCAGACAAGGAGACTGACGTTAATCTGAATTCATTCAAATATGTGGTGCTGCCGGAAGGCGATAACGGCATGAAGTTTGTCGTGCCGGATGAGCTTAAGCTGACCATTACGTATATGGTAAGAGTGAATGTCAATGCCGGCACAGAAATTAAGGGTTCCAATACGGTATCACTTGATGGCAAAGGGTCTGTTTCCGATGAAGATAACGCCATTTTCGATGTGGAGTTTAATAATGCACGGACAGGAGCATCCGACAACGTATACCTCCATAAGCGTGATGTGGACACAAAGGAGCTGATTGATGGTTCTAAGTTCCAGCTCTATGCGGGGAAGGCGGATTTTTCTTCCGAAAAATTGGTTACCGTTAAGGCAGGGGAAAAAGAGTATAAGCTTGCCGCAAAAGAAGAATATGAACCTTCGTCTGTTACAAATTCTGAGACCGGCAGACAGGGCGCTGCAATCAAAAAGCTGGCGGATGCTGATTATTATGTGCTGGTGGAAACTAGCCCGCCGGCAGGTTATATCATTCCTGAGCAGCCGGTGATTGTGTTCAAATTTGGCAAGGAGCCGGAGAAGGGACCGGAGACTGTGACTGTTGAGGTTGACGGCAAGAAGTATAAGGTAATTGTCAAGTATTGTTCGGATGGAGACAACATCATTGTCGACAACAAAGCCCTTTCGTACAATCTCCCTGAGACAGGAGGAAATGGTACGCTTTGGCTGTGCCTGTTGGGCAGTATATTTATCATGGCTGGAGGAATAGTCTTGCTGTATGACAGACGTCTGGCACAAAAAAGGGCAGGACGGTAACAAAAAGATAGTTTTTAATTGTATGATTGATTACGAATTTGTGGAAACAAAAATATTGAAGTAAAAATGCAGTATAAGATGAAATGAGGGCTGCCAGGAAATAGACAGTTCCGAACAGGGGCAGACAAGATCCATCCGGGTCTTGCCTGCCCCTGAAATTGTGGTGTGCCCGGCGGCGCACGTTCCAAGGGGTGAAAGCCGTGTGTTCTGCAAGCTGTTATCAGCCTGCCGGTGAAAGTCCGGCTAGGGTAATCATCGGTGAGCCCTGCAGCGGTCCCCCAATGCTTTTGGGCGGCCGATTGTGCTGAAGCGGGGTAGGCCTGCGAGAAGCAGGTGCAAAACAGCAGTCCGTAACTGGGAAAAGTAAAACAGTGTCATCTGCTCAGATATGGAAATGAAAATATCCCGCAGGGTCCGGATCTTCTGAAAGATCTGAACCGCCGCAGGATATTTTTCTGTCTGTGTATTGTCAGTCCGGGATCCTCACGCCTGTGAAGCAGGAGAGACCCACTGCCGGATCACATCCACGCTTCGTCCGACCAGCTCCGCGATGGTATCCAAGGATGTTCCCCTTTCAAAAAGCTTGACGGTCATTTCCTTATCCTTCTGCTCGGTCACGCGTTCAGTTACCTGTTCAGTAACCCGCTCGGTGTTAAGCTTCACGGCCTGACTGACAGCCTGGCTGACTTTTTCTTCGATCACATCTTTCATCAGATCTTCCAAAGCTTCATACATAAGGTTCTCCCTCCTCAAATCGTCATATAAACTGTGGTTGGCAGATATGCTCACATGGAGCACCGCATTGGCATTGTTCCGCTCCCCGGGCGTCTTCAGGCCTGAAGCCTCCCTCAGGAACTTCCTGACATCTTCCTTCCCCGCGTTTTTGGAAAGGATCCGCAGCGGGCTGTGGCTGTCCGCGGCAAGGCGGCCCGTCACCACGACCTGCGTGTCAAACATGACATCCCCCGTCACATAATAGATCCCTGGATACTTTTCCTCTATGTCCCGCCCCGATGACCGCAGCGCAGAGAACAGCTCCCGGGGGTACGCCTCCCGGAACAGCGAGACCGTGATCTCCTTTCCGGGATACTGGTCCACCGTCTTCCCGAGCGATTTGTACAGGCAGGCGTACGCGGCCGCCTTGTAAAAGTCGTCGATGGTAAGGCTGTCGTCAGGGCTTTTGTATTCGATAATGTTGTGCCCTTTAAAGATCCTCCCGATCTCGTTTGTGATCTGTACGCCGGGTTTTTTCCGGATGACCAGGAGATCCGCGCGCAGCGGCTCCTTGCTCAGATTATATTCCTGTATGAATGTCAGCACGTCAGAATCCGCGCGGAGCTCCAGTTCAGCAGCCCCGTAAAACCCCGGGTGCCACGGGATCTTGTCCGGCCGGTCTGCTCCATCCTTTGCCGCCGTGCTGTCACATTCCGCAGTATCTTCTGAAAGGCCGGATGGTTCTTGATCATCCTCCGAAAGGGCGGCCGGTTCTTGATCATCCTCTGAAAGGACGGCCGGTTCCGCAATGTTTTCTGAGAAACTTGGTTTCTGTGCAGTCTGGTTCGTGAGGACGGATCCCGGATATCCTGTTTCAGTTGCTGTGTTTTGATTCAATAATCATTCCTCCTTATTTTAACAGTAACGGTGGACAGTTACAAGTGTGTTGTGAAAAAATGTTGGATAATCCGCAAGAAATGTAATGTAAGATATTTGAAATGAAAAGATAACACAGATGATTGATGATAAATAATTTTCTATACAGATTATTATAGGCATTATATCATATATATAAAATTCTGTCCAGATGAAAAAATTAAAAAAGGATATGGAGATGAAAATATCCCGCAGGGTCCGGATCTTCTGGAAGATCTGAACTGCCGCAGGATATTTTTCTGTCTGTGGCCTGCATGCAGAGCGGTATACTGCCGGTTGGAGCTTCTTACGCCTGTGAAACAGGGGAAACCCACTGCCGGATCACATCCGCGCTGCGTCCGACCAGCTCCGCGATGGTGTCCATGGACATCCCTCTTCCAAAAAGCTTGACAGCCATTTCCTTGTCTTTCTGCTCAGTGACCTGTTCGGTGTTAAGCTTTACGGCCTGGCTGACAGCCTGACTGACAGCCTGACTGACTCTTTCCCCGATCCTTTCCTCAACCTTTTCCTCGACCCTCTGCTCGATCACATCTTTCATCAGATCTTCCAAAGCTTCACACATAAAACTTTCCCTCCTTAAATCCTCGTACAGTCCGCGGTTGGCGGATATGCTCACCTGGAGCACCGCGTCGGCATTGTTCCGGTCCCCGGGTGTCTTCAGGGATGAGGTTTCCCTCAGAAACCTTCTGACATCTTCCTTCCCCGCATCTTTGGAAAGGATCCGCAGCGGGCTGTGGCTGTCCGCTGTAAGGCGGCCCGTCACCACAATCTGTGTGTCAAACATGACGTCTCCTGTCACATAATAGATTCCCGGGAACTTTTCTTCTATGCTCCGCCCTGACGACCGCAGCGCGGAAAACAGTTCCCGGGGATACGCCTCCCGGAACAGCGAGACCGTGATATCCTTTCCGGGGTACTGGTCCACTGTCTGTCCGAGCGATTTGTACAGGCACGCGTACGCGGCCGCCTTGTAAAAGTCGTCGATGGTAAGGTTGTCGTCAGGGCTTTTGTATTCGATAATGTTGTGCCCTTTAAAGATCCTCCCGATCTCGTTTGTGATCTGTACGCCGGGTTTTTTCCGGATGACCAGGAGATCCGCGCGCAGCGGCTCCTTGCTCAGGTTATATTCTTGTATGAATGTCAGCACGTCGGAATCCGCGCGGAGTTCCAGCTCGGCTGCCCCGTAAAAACCCGGGTGCCATGGGATCTTGTCCGGCTGGTCAGCCATAGGAATCACCTCCAATACAATGAGTGCCGTTACATTTTGCATATTCTCAGGCTACCAGATTTTTCACTGTGCCGCTTTCATAAAAAAGTGAAAATACTTTTAGTTCCCTCCGGTCAGCTGCCCGCGCAGCTTTTGGAGTTCGTCTCGCAGCCGGGCAAGTTCCTGCTCTGCCGTGTCTGCGCGATTTTTCTCAGCATCTGCACGATTCTTCTCGGCGTTTGCGTGAGTTTCTGCCGTATCCGCACGGTTTTTCTCTGCGTTCGCGCGTTCCTTCTCCCGAAGCGTGTTTTTCTGTTCGCTTTTTATTCCAGCCAGGAATCCATCATTGTAGCTGTCTTCCTTCTCGATCTTCAGGTGCCTCTCCGCATCGTATTCCCAAAAGCTCATCGCCACTACCTCCGCCCGATTCTTTATCAGGATATCTTTCAGGATTCCTTTCCGGATGCATTCGTCCACCGTAGCATTCACTGCCTCCAGCTTCTCCTTTTCTGTCGTCTTTCCCTTCATGTGCCTCCGCATACAGGCGACGAACTGCACGTATTCCCCAAGTTTTTCACATTTTTCCATCAGATCCCGGTTCTTCCCGTAGTTGATGTTCAGCACCAGGGCGGTGCATTCCAGTGCAGGCGCTCCGGGAGCGGCCAGGGAAGAAAGGAGAGTGCTTCGTCCGCTATTTTGCTGCTCCTCAGGGAGCAGGAATGCGTCCGACAGCTTCATCTTCCAGCTTTCCCGGCTTTTTTCCTCTCCGTTGATATTTTTCTGTCTGTGGTCTGGCATTCAGAGCGGCATACTGTCGGTTTGGGCTTTTCACGCCTGTGAAACGGGGGAGATCCACTGCCGGATCACATCCACGCTGCGTCCGACTAATTCTGCGATGGTATCCAAGGACGTTCCCCTTTCAAAGAGCTTGACGGTCATTTCCTTATCCTTCTGCTCGGTCACGCGTTCAGTTACCTGTTCAGTCACGCGTTCAGTTACCTGTTCAGTCACGCGTTCGGTAACTTGCTCAGTGTTAAGCTTCACGGCCTGGCTGACTTTTTCCTCGATTACATCTTTCATCAGATCTTCCAAAGCTTCATACATAAGGTTCTCCCTCCTCAAATCGTCATACAAACTGCGGTTGGCAGATATGCTCACATGGAGCACCGCATTGGCATTGTTCCGCTCCCCGGGCGTCTTCAGACCCGAAGCCTCCTTCAGGAACCTCCTGACATCTTACTATAAAAGCCCAGTCTCCATGCATAACCGAGGGCAAGTTTACTTGCCAATCGGTTTATGCATAGGAGACGCTAACCCGTATGAGCAAAACAGTGATGCGAACGGATGTGAGCAGCACGATTTGCGAATATGGGCAGGGGTGCGGGAGTGCTAAAGGCACGAAGTGCCCCGTGGGCTTTTATTCATGGTGCTGCCGGGCATGCCCGGCATGAAAGTTTGGAAAGGATCCGCAGCGGGCTGTGGCTGTCCGCCTCAAGGCGGCCCGTCACCACAACCTGCGTGTCAAACATGACGTCCCCTGTCACATAATAGATCCCCGGATATTTCTCTTCTATGTTCCGCCCCGACGACCGCAGCGCGGAGAACAGCTCCCGGGGGTACGCCTCCCGGAACAGCGAGACCGTGATCTCCTTTC
>CANRGB010000122.1 GCA_947630005.1 uncultured Lachnospiraceae bacterium | reverse complement strand
GTAACCGAACAAGTAACTCAGCAGGTAACTGAACAAGTAACTCAGCAGGTAACCGAACAAGTAACTCAGCAGGTAACTGAACAAGTAACTCAGCAGGTAACTGAACAAGTAACTCAGCAGGTAACTGAACAAGTAACTCAGCAGGTAACCGAACAAGTGAATAAAAATGCTGCAATCCGAATGCATGAAAAAGGCATGACTCTGGATATGATTGCAGAATTAATTGACCACAGCGTGGATATTGTCAGGCAATGGCTTTCTCCTGTTGCCGTATAGCACGCGGCAGCCTTATATCCAGCCTGTTAAATGAATCGAAAAAAGGCTCGTTCGTGAAAAGGGGCTGCCGGAAAATACAAGCTCCCGGTTGATATATTTTTCGACAGCTCCTCATAAACCGCATATTTTTAATTGTTATAAAATTCAGAACTTACTTACGAGATGTCTTACCCCTCAAACGGCACAACGTCCTTCACCGCATCTTTCAGGGTAATTCTGGCATCCCCATTGTCGATGTCGATCAGGATATACCGGTTATTTCCCATCCCCAGCTCTTTCATGTAGGAGAGCTGGCGGTGTCCGTGACGGCTCTGAATCCTCTCCACAAGATCCGCGTGATCTTTCTCATCGAGCGCGTACACCAGATCCATGGACGCCTGATCAACAGCCACAATATCCACTGACGCGGTGATCCCGATATTCGGAGTCACAACTGGAAGCGCCTCGCAGCCCTCGCAGTCGCAGGATACGGACATGTTCCGCATCACATTGATATAGGCAGTCTTTTTGCCGAAATGATCGATTACGGCTTTCGTGGACTCCGTCATGCGCTCCATGAATTCTTCATCCGAAATATCCCACGGATCGTCGGAGCCGGGCGTGGTATGGATCATCGCCTTGCCGATACGGCCGTCCGCGCAGCCGATGCCGATATTCTTGTTCGAGCCGCCAAATCCGCCCTTCACATGCCCCTTGAAGTGCGTCAGCGCAAGCAGTGAATCGTAATTCAGGATGTTTTTTCCCATCGACATCTCCGTGAACCACTTTCCGTCCGCAACCGGAAGCATGACGGTCCCGTCCTCATCCATGATATCCACCGGGCAGAACGTCCAGCCGTTGACTTCCAGCGTCTCGCGGTGCTGCTCCGTCGTATAGCGGTCGCCTTCGTAGTACGTGTTCGTCTCGATAATGGCCGCGCCGGGGATCAGATCCTCCACGAGGCCCTTCACCCACGGCCGCGGAATGATATTCGGGCCGTTCTTCTCGCCTGTATGCAGCTTGATGCCGACCTTTCCGGTGAGATTTTCGCTGACTCGCTGGTAAATTTTCTTCAGACCTTCTTCCGACAGATCGCGGGTAAAATAAACGATCGATTCATTTCCTTTTCGCTCTCCGTAGGGGACGTAACGGTTCCCGCCTGTACCCGGCATGATCTTTTTAAACTCCATAACTATTCCTCCTGCACTTTTGATTTTTTAATTTGTCCGTAAATCCTGCACGTAGAATTCAGGACTGCGTCAGCAGACGTCTATCTGACATAGCTGACCGTTTCTGACAGTTCTTTTCTGCTGTTGTGCGGCGGCAATGGCTTCGTACCCTCCGCGGCGTATCCCAGATCGAGCAGCATCAGGATTTCCTCGTTTTCCGGCAGGCCAAGCTCCTTTGCCAGCTCGTCCGGATCAAAAAAGTTAAGCCAGCAGCTGTCCACACCCGCATTGCAGGCGGCAAGAAGCATATGCGTCGCCACGATCGCCGCATCTTCCGCCCCGGAATTCCTCTTTCCGCCCGGATAGACAAATACATTATTCTTATCAAAAGCGACAGCCAGAACGGTGGGCGCGCCATACCGGCACGGGGTCGCCTTGTCGACCTTCGCAAGCCCTTCCTCCGACTGGATCACATAGATACGCTACTCCTGCAGATTTTTGGCGGTCGGAGCCAGCCGGCCCGCCTTCAGGATCGCGTCAAGCTGTTCCTTCCCAATTTGCCGGCCGTCAAATTTTTTGCATGAATAACGGTTTCTGACTACTTCGGAAAATTCCATTGTAAAATCCCTCCTCTATTTTTATATAAAAGCCCAGTCTCCATGCATAACCGTGGGCTTTTATTCATGGTGCTGCCAGGCATGAAAGTTTAATTTCCGGACGTCTCTTTGATTCTGCTCTCTCCGACTTCCCGCCAGTAGGCGGATTTGGCCGCATCCTTCGGGACATCCCTGCTGCCCACGCTGCACCAGCCGGACAGCTGCAGCATTTCCTCATAAAACTCCTCCGGCTTAAAGTTCGTCCTGTACGCGTTCAGCATGCCGTCCCGGTCCTTCTGCGCGACGTCAGCCGCGCCGTTGTCCACCGCCTTGTCAAACCAGTAGAGAGAAGCAAGATCATTCTTTTGCAGTCCTGCTCCCGCATTGTAGAGCACCGCCAGATAATTCTGGGAATATCCGTCGTTTCCAAACTCGGCGGCGGCGCGGAACAGCTTCGCGGCAGCGGCGTATTCCTCGCTGTTGAAATGATTTCCGGCAATGGCGTACAGCTTCCGGCAGACTTCAGACCTGACGTCCTTTGTATCGGGATAGACATGTCCGACGAAACGCGTCATATCAATATAAAGCTGTTCCGGAGTTTTTGTGTCAAAATTCTGGTGCGTAAAGTCAAGCATGCACCTCTGGCACAGTTTCCCGGCCCGCTCATCTCCCGCAAGCTCGGCCTGATGGAACCAGTAGGCTCCCTCCATGAAATCCTGGCCGACGCCTTTGCCCTGCGCATACAGGCTTCCGAGATTATACTGAGCGGTTTTATCCGGCTCAAGCTCCAGAATGTCCCGGTAAGTCCTGGCAGCCGTTTCATAATCCTCGTCCTCAACCGCCACTTCCGCCATCAGCAGCAGCCTGTCAATGGCAGCCCTGGAACCCTGACCGGACTGCGAAGCGGCAGCCTGTACTTCCGGCGTTTTCTGCGCGGCGTCTTTCTCTTTTGCGACGGAGCCGGAAGCGCCTGTTTCCCTGGTTTTCCCTTTTCCAAACAGTTTGTCAAACAATCCCATGACAGTACCTCGCTTTCTGTTATTTTATGATGCCAGGGTCGAAAGGTCATGCGTTCCATGTTCACATGGAAAAGCATGACACTGAGACCCAAAAAACACCGAAAAGGAGCCATTTTTCATGGAAAAATGTGCGGATTTGAGGTGTTTCAGGATTTCGTGAGCACGAAGTGCGAAGAAATCCGTGGCATCATGGGGGCAAAATCCCTTTTGACCCCAACATCATTTTGTTCATTATTTTTCTGTCAGCCAGATTTATATATTTGAGTATACGCCGCTCATTTTCGAATTGCAAGAAAAAGCGGCAGATAAGCCGCGGAGCGCCGTTACATTCACGACCTGCAGGGATGGAACAATAACCCCTTTTTCCCACAGCTTGAAATACAGGCCAAAACATGTTAGATTTAAGATGCCCTGATTCTTATGAGAAATTTCATACAATCCACGGGCGTTTTCAGCAAACACAGGAAATGAGGTTTTCATATGAGTGTAAATTACCACGCTTTTCAGAGCAGAGGCTTTCTGTTCTCCAATTCCGAGGCGCTCTGCGAACAGTGGCATGCCGCTTTCTCCGGCTATGATCCCGCGCGGATCGCGGCGATCCTCGGTCTGAAATATGACGAGGAATATCTGTATCTCTCTTATTTTCAGAGACCGTACCGCCTCTGTCTCGCGGACGGCTGGCTGGAAAAGCTTATCGACGTCAAAGACATGCCGGAGAAAAAGCAGAACCGGACATGGGACGATGTGATGGCCGATCAGCGAAGCGATTCGGCCCGTCCAAGCGGCCGCAGCATCAAAGATCAGGAAAAAGGATGGACCGACGCACTGTATTTCAACGAAGCGATGAGCGTCTACCATCTGCTCCACTATACGAAGGACTGCCCGCTGGTCACGGGGATCTGGGTGCCGAACACCGAGATCGACGGCGTCGTCTCGCGCAGCCCGCGGATATCGGATCCTCTGCTGACACCGTTCGCGCGGTCCTTTTCCGGAAAAACCGCGGAACTGGAAAACGCCTGCATAAAAGCAGGCGGTACAAAACTGGACAAAGGCGACGTCTCCTACGAGTTTTCGGCGTTTCCGCAGGTCAGGCTCCGGCTGATCTTCTGGGACGCGGACGAAGATTTCCCCGCGCAGGTACAGATCCTCGTCGACAAACGCGTCACGGACTTCGTGCACTATGAGACGGTAGGCTGCATGATCTCGGATCTGCTGGAGATGCTGACGTAAACGGCCTGCCATGCTCTGACCGCCAGGGAAACGGAGTGGAGATGCGCACGAATTTGAAGCGGAAAAATGCCGCTTGAGCGGCGCAAATTCGGCGCAGGGAACGAGCAAAACGAAAATCGTTTTGTCGTTCCCTATATTTATCTTCGCTGATCACTTCCGGTTTATTCTCTTGATTACTTCCGATTGATCTTCTCGATCGCCTCATTCTCCCCGACCACGATCAGAATCCCGTTCATCGGAAGCGGCTCGGCGGGATTGAGGTTTATGTCAATGGCCTCTCCCTGCTTGCAGCCGATCACATTGATCCCGTATTTTTTGCGCAGCTGCAGATCTCCGAGCGTCTTCCCGCACCATTTCGCGGGGATCTCCATCTCCACAAGACTGTACTGCGGCGACAGGTCGATCCAGTCAAGGAAGTTATCGGCGACCAGGTATTTCGCGAGCCGCTTTCCCATTTCCACCTCGGGATACACGACTTTGTGCGCTCCGACCGCGCGCAGTATTTTCTCATGCGTCTTGTCCCGCGCTTTCGCCAGTATGTTCGGAATACCGGCCTCATGACACATCATGACCGTGATAATACTTGCGCTCAGATTCGTCGTGAACGCGACGACCGCACCGTCCATGGATGACAGCCCCAGATCCGCGAACACTTCCGGCTCCTCCATATTTGCGCAGACGGCGTAGCTGACCAGCGGGGCGATATCCTGGATCCGCTCGGAATCGCTGTCGACCACCATGACCTCAAAGCCAAGCTCCTCAAGCGTCACCGCCACACTCTCCCCGAACTGTCCCGCGCCGAAAACTATATACTGCTGTTTTTTCATTTTCCGCCTCCGTCAAACCTCTTCATCTCAGATCTTTCTATCTCAAACTTCTCTTCCTGGGACTCTTTGTCTCCGCTTTCTGCCTCAAGTCTCTTTTCACGAGTCTTTGTTCCTGCTTCACGCCTCAGGCATCTTGTCCCCGGATCTCTTCGTTTCCGTTTCCTGCCTTCGGATTTTCACCCCACCATGATCCGCTCTTCCGGCAGGCGGCGTCCGCTTTTTTTCTTTCCGACTTTCGCGGCGAACATCAGCGCCAGCGTCACCGGCCCGAGTCTTCCGAGATACATCAGCCCGATGATCAACAGTTTGCCCCCGGCCGAGAGAAACGGCGTGATCCCCATCGTCAGGCCGACGGTCGCAACCGCGGACACAACCTCATACAAAGCTTCCATCATCCGGAACGGTTCAAAAGACAGCAAAGCCAGCGTCCCTGTCAGCACGGCGAGAAGAAAGACCGTAAAGACAGAAAAACCGGTCCGGATCGTCGCCGGCGGGATTCTCCTGCGAAAACATTCCGTATCCTCGCGCCCTTTCAGCACAGACCAGCAGGTGGTCAGCAGAAGAGCGATCGTCGTTGTTTTTACGCCGCCGGCCGTTCCTCCCGGACTGCCCCCGATGAACATCAGAAGACAGGACACCATCCTCGTCTTCTCCCGGAAATAATTCTGCGGGATCGTAAAAAAGCCTGCCGTTCTTGTCGTCACCGACTGAAACAGCGCCGCCAGCCATTTTTCCCAAAATCCAAGTCCTCCCAGCGTATCAGGATTCGTATATTCCATTAAAAACACGGACACGGTCCCGAAGACGACCAGTATGGCAGTCGTCAAAAGCGCCAGTTTTGAGTGAAGCCTCATTTTCCCCAGGGCTCTGGCCACGGAACATTCCTTTTTTACAATGCGGCGGACCGTCAGGGCAATGTCGCGCCAGACCAGAAATCCCAGACCGCTCACGATGATCAGCACGACCGCCACAAGGCTGACCAGCGGATTTGTCACATAGTTTCCCAGGCTGTTATCGCCAAGGATATCAATCCCCGCGTTGCAGAACGTCGACACCGCGTGGAACACCGCATACCACAGTCCTCTTGCCGGTCCGAACTCCGGGACAAACTGAAGCGCGTAACCCAGAGCGCCGATCCCTTCCACGAGAAAGGTCCCCTGGATCACGTATTTCAGCATGCGGACGATCCCGGACATCGTATCAAGATCGTAGCCCTGCTGAATGATCACCTTATTCCGAAGTGTGATCTGCCTGCGCAAAAGCAGAAACGCTCCCATCGTGCACGCGATGATCCCAAAGCCGCCGAGCTGAATCAGCAGGAGCAGAACCACCTTCCCGGCCAGCGTAAACTGAGCCGCCGGGACGACCGTCATCAGCCCGGTCACACAGACCGCGGAGCACGAGGAGAACAAGGCGTCCACAAATGAAAGCCATTCCCCGTCCGCATTGCAGAACGGCATGGAAAGGATCAGCCCGCCCGCAAATATGGCGGCTGCAAAACCGACCGCCATGATCTGGCCTGCCGTCATATGGGAGCCGACACGTTTGACCAGGCGGCTCATTTTTCTGTGAAATAAACTTCTGTCTTTCATGATTTCCTTATTGCTTCTTTCTTTATTTCAATCCGCGCTTTTCCATTCCCCGCGCTGGCGCACGATTTCAAACGCGAGCACGCCCGCCGCCACCGACGCGTTCAGCGAATCGATATCCCCCCTCATCGGGATCGCAGCCGTAAAATCACATTTTTCTTTCACGAGGCGGCTCACGCCGTCCCCCTCGCTTCCGATCACAAGCCCGATCGGGCCGGTAAGGTTCATCCGGTACATAACTTCCCCGCCCATATCGGCGCACACAAACCAGATTCCTTCCTTCTTCAGCTCGTCGATCGTATTGCCAAGATTTGTCACGCGCGCGACCGGCGTATAGTTGAGTGCTCCCGCCGAGGCTTTCGCGACCGTCGCCGTCAGACCGGCCGCTCTTCTCTTCGGGATAATAACACCGTGCGCCCCCGCGAGATTCGCGGTCCGGATGATCGCCCCGAGATTGTGCGGATCCTCAATATTGTCAAGCAGAAACAGAAACGGCGCTTCTCCTTTCTCACGGGCCGACGCGAGAATGTCCTCCACTTCGGCATAGCTGTATGCCGCGGCGTAAGCGATCACTCCCTGATGCCGCCCTGTCTCGGAAAGCTGGTCCAGCCGCTCCTTCGCCACAAAGTCAATAATCGTATCGTGCTTTCTCGCCTCGCGCTTGATCGTCTGGATCGGTCCGTCCTGGCAGCCGTCCTGGATCAGCAGCCGGTCGATTGTCCTCCCTGCACGAAACGCCTCGATCACCGCGTTGCGTCCCTCGATCTGCCGGGAGTTTTCATCCTTTTCTTCCATATAATCTGTATAATCTGTTTTACTGTCCCTGACACTCCGGTTTATCCTGGCGTCCCGTCCGTCCTTTCCTCTTCCCTCTCTGTTTCTTTTATCTTTTCCATCCAGATTTTTCATCCGTCCAGCCCCTTCTTGTTTCTTGTAATCCGCTCCTGATAATTTGACAAAGTGCGGCGCATCCTGTCTGGATGCGTGTCCTGACCTCATGTCAGTGAGGAAGACCGATTTCCACTGCTGACACTGAGCCTGCTTCCGAAAATCCATCTCTCTATCTAAAATTTCTTGTCCGCACTGCGCTCCGGTCAGTATTCGCAATTCGCGCTGCAGCACAGTCACAGCCTCATTCGGATTTTCCGCTCAAAAGCTCCATCCCGCGCCGCACCAGTTCATTCATCCTCTCGAACTCCTCCCGCAGATACAGATATCCCATGACTGCCTCAAACCCGGTCGCCTCAAGGTACTCCTGCATGCTCGCGTTCTTTGCCTTCGTGTATGGCTTTGAATTCTTTCCGCGCCGGTACACGGCCCGCTCCTCCTCCGTCAGCTCATCCATCAGGCTCCCGATCATTCTGGCCTGCGTCTTCGCGCTGACCAGAGACGTCACCTGATGATGAAGCTTCTGCGGCTGACAGTTCGCCCGCTTAACAAAGATCGTTCGTATCACAAGCTCATACGCCGCATCCCCCAGATAGGCCAGCGTCAGCGGGGAATATTGTCCCCAATCCTTTTCAGGGAGTCCGAAGATTTCCTTCAGGCTCCCTGAGAAACGGTCTATGCCCTTTTCCATTTTACACCTTCGCGCGTATCGAGAAGCGTAATCCCCTTTTCGAGCAGCTGACTGCGGATCTCGTCAGCGCGCGCAAAGTTCTTCGCCTTTCTCGCCGCCTGGCGTTCCTCGATCAGCTTTTCGATCTCCGTATCGAGAAGCTCTTCCTTCTCCTCCGCAATAATTCCCATGATATCGCACAGCTTGATGATCTCATCGCGCACCGCGCCGGCAAAAGCGGCCGTGCAGCCGGGCTTCACATTGCTGTTCGCGTATTTTACGAGCTCAAAAACCGCAGATATGGCATCCGCCGTGTTGAAATCATCGTCCATCGCCTCGTCGAATTTCTTCTCAAATTCCATCGCCTCCGCGAGCTGCGCTTTCTCCGCCTCGTTCATCTCGCCGGCGGCACCGGCCTCCTGCACATACTTCAGATTTGACACGGCGTTTCTGATGCGCTCGAGCGCGTTCTTTGACGCTTCCATCAGCTCGGCGCTGAAATTCAGCGGGCTGCGGTAATGCGCGCTGAGCATGAAGAAGCGGAGCACCTGCAGATCATACTTCTCCGAAATATCACGCACGGTGAAGAAATTATTGAGGGACTTGGACATCTTGCGGTTGTCGATGTTCAGAAATCCGTTGTGCAGCCAGTAGCGCGCAAAAATCTTTCCGTTGCAGCACTC
>CANRGB010000121.1 GCA_947630005.1 uncultured Lachnospiraceae bacterium | reverse complement strand
AAGCACGGAGCAATCCGTGGACTTATATTCATGATGGTGCCCGCAGTGCGGGCATGGAAGTTTACAGGGAAAGCCCCGTCTTCCTGTTTCACCTGCCGCCATTCATTTCCCGCAGACGCGGCACACTCCGTAAGATAACGGCGCAGGAACGATATCTCTCATTTCTTCTGCAGATACGCGAACAGTTCCTTCGCGTCCTCGATTTCCAGATCCCTCTCCCCGGCCAGCGATTCCAGATGATGCCGGAATTCATGAAGGATGACCTTTCGCAGCTTCTTTCGCAGATCCTCCTCGGAAAAATATCCGCAGCACGCCGCAAAGGAACCATAGTACAGCACGATGAACCGGCCCAGATAACGGTTCCTGTGATATTCCCCCATAACAAAAAGGTCATTATCCCTGGCTGCAGGATGAATCTTCACCTGCTCCCGGACGATGACCCCTCCGTGCAGCTCGCGGAAAAATTCTTCCGGAAGCGTACCCGTAATCTCTTCTGTGATTTCCTCAAATCTTTCCAGTGAAATCATAACGCCTTTCCCAACGGCGGTATCCGTTCCCCGAACCGCCGCTCATCCCGCGGGTTCTATTCGTCATCCTCTTCCGCGGCAATAACGCCAGACACGGCAGAAACAGTAACAACCGTGACGACCACCGCGACGATTACAACAAACATAATCAGTACTGCCAGTAAGATTCCCATAATTCTGCTCACCTCGATTTTCTGCGCGGTCCGCCCTGCGGACCAGCGATAACCGTCTGCCGCGCCCGGACACGCTCCGGAAACAGGACAGGCAGCTGTCCGACACCTTGTTTTCTGTAATTATAGCACACAAAAACAGTCTTGTCATTCCTAAAGTTGAAAAACCGCAAATACTTCTCATTGCCTCGGAACGCATTTTTTAGTATACTTACCATGAATCTTCAAATCTCTTAAAATCATGGCGCAAAAGGAGGGCTGTTTCATGAAACAGATCCTTGAGGAGCCCCGTATTCACGATCCCGCCGTCACAGGCGTCTTTCTGATACTGGGAACGCTGCTGGCATTTTTTCTGAATCATATTACCAGCAGCATTATTGATGTCTCTTCCATATATATTCTGTCCGTAGTCGTGATCGCAAGGCTGACATCCCGCTATATCTACGGGATCATTGCCTCCGTGATCAGCATCCTGTGCATTAATTTTTTCTTTACGTATCCGTATATGCACATTGATTTTACGCTGGCGGGCTATCCGGTCGCGTTCATCTCGATGCTCGTCATCTCTTTCTTCATGAGCGCCGCCACCACAAACCTCAAAGAGCAGTCTCTCATCATTGCCGTACGCGAAAAACAGCTTGCGGCGGCCGAAAAAGAAAAAATGCGGGCAAACCTGCTGCGGGCAATCTCGCACGATCTGCGCACTCCGCTGACCAGCATTATCGGAAACACAAATATTTACATGGATCATTCCGGCCTGCTGTCGGAAGAAGAAAAAAAGACGCTCGTCAAAAACATAAAAGAAGACGCCGACTGGCTTTTGAATATGGTGGAGAACATCCTGACCGTCACACGGATCCACACTTCGGGCGCAAAGGTCACAAAATCCATGGAACCGATCGAGGAAGTCGTCTCGGAAGCCGTCCAGCGGCTGCAGAAGCGGATTCCTTCCGCCAGGGTCAACGTACGCGTGCCGGATGATTTTCTGATGATCCCCATGGACGCGATGCTGATCGAGCAGGTAATCATCAACCTGATCGAAAACGCAGTCATGCACTCTCAAAGCACAAAACCGACCGATCTTTATGTGACCTGCGAAGAAAATTCCGTATCCTTCCACGTCCGTGACTACGGGATCGGAATCCCCGGCTACAAGCTTCCCGACATTTTCAACGGGACCGGCACGGACACTTCGGCCGCGCCCGACGGCAAGCGGGGCATGGGGATCGGACTGTCGATCTGCAAATCGATCATAGACGCGCACGACGGCATCATTATGGCTTATAATATGGATATCGGAGCCGAATTCTGTTTTACTCTGCCAAAAGACGGCGGAACCGATACGGAGGTATGATAAAAATGAACACAAAACTTTCTATTCTGGTGATCGAGGATGAAAAAAATATCTGTGATTTTATCGCAACCGCGCTGACAAGTCAGGGCTACAAGGTCTACAAAAGCTACTCCGGAAGGGACGGCGTCTCGCAGATCACATCCCGCTGCCCGGAGATCCTTCTGCTTGATCTCGGGCTTCCCGACCTCGACGGCATGGATATCATCCGCAGAGTCAGAAGCTGGTCAAACATGCCGATCATCGTGATCTCCGCACGCACGCAGGAGAACGACAAGGTGGCCGCCCTCGATCTCGGAGCCGACGATTACATCACAAAGCCGTTCGGAACCTCAGAGCTCCTTGCCCGCATCCGCACCGCCGTCCGCCACCTTTCCAGCATCAGAAGCGGAAGCAGCAAAGAATCCCATATCTACCGGGCAGACGGGCTTGTCATCGATTTCGACCGGCGGCGGATCTTTGTCGACCGCCAGGAGATCCATCTGACCCAGGTGGAATACAAGATCGTCTCTCTGCTCGCGAAAAACTGCGGCAAGGTGATCACTTACGACTCGATTATTTCCCATGTATGGGGGCCGTATGCCGACGACAACAACCGGATCCTGCGCGTCAATATGGCGAACATACGCCGCAAGCTCGAGAAAAATCCGGCGCAGCCGCAGTATATTTTCACAGAGATCGGAATCGGATACCGGATGCGGGACGAGGAATCCTAGGGGATCCCTCCCGCCCGCGGATCTCCGGTGGTCTGTCCTTGGACTCTTCCTTTCTGCGGATCTGCGGCGGTCTCTGTCTCCAGACTTTTTCTGCCCGCGAATCCCGGGCAGCCTCTCCTATCTGCGGATTTCCAGCAGCTTGTCTTTGAGTTCCTTCTCCATCCGGTTCAGCTCCTCCTCGGCGGCGTACCGCTTCTGGCGTCCTTCTTCCTGGATTTTTATGACTTCGTCAAGCGTGCTGATCAGCGCCGCGTTCGTGGTTTTAAGCGTGTCGAGATCGACAATCCCCCGCTCGGAGGCTCTGGCGCTCTCGACCGTCGCCATTTTCAGGGCTTCCGCGTTCTTGCGCAGAAGCTGGTTCGTCATATCCGTGACTTCCCGCTGCGCTTTCGCGGCCTGGCTGGCATGCTCGACGCCAAGCGCGATGACCATCTGGCTCTTCCAGAGCGGTATTGTGTTGACGATCGTGGTCTGGATCTTCTCGATCATGATCGTATTGCTCGACTGGACCAGACGGATCTGCGGAGCCGTCTGAATCGCGATCATCCGGGTCAGCTCAAGATCGTGAATCTTTTTCTCAAAACGCTCGCAGAGAGACTCCAAATCCTTTGCGGCCTGTGCGTCCTCAGGCAGATTGGACCGCCGCGCCTTTTCGACCAGCTCCGCAAGCTCGGTATCCCTGACCTCTTTCAGGCGCTTTTTCCCGGCGAGGATATACATGGACAGCTCCTTGAAATAAGAAAGATTCAGTCCGTACATCTTGTCCAGCATCGCGACATCCTTCATCAGCTGTATCTGATGCCCTTCCAGAAGCCCGCAGATCTTCTCCACATTGACCTCCGCCTTCTCATACTTTGCCTTCATGGCCGCGGCTTTGTTCCCGCTTTTTTTGAAAAGTCCGAAAAGACCTTTCCCTTCTTCCTCCGCCGCGTCAAAGCTTCTCAGTTCGCTCACAAGTCCCGAAATCATATCGCCGACTTCCCCGAGATCCTTCGTGCGCACACTGTTCAGCGCGCTCTCCGAAAACTCAGCCATCTTATGCTGAGTTCCCGCGCCGTACTGCAGGATTCCGTTTGAATCATGCAGGTCAATCTGTCTGCTGAAGTCGTCCACCATCTTCCGTTCTTCCTCGGACAGAATGCTGTCGTCAAGCTGCGGTTCCGCCGGTTCGGGCTCCGGTTCCGGCTGCGGCGCCGGCGTTTCCTTCTCCTCCGGCAGAGGCGCTCCAAACGTCAGCACCGGTGTCGGCGCGTCCGCGTAATCTTTAAACTGATCGCTCATTTATAAGTCCTCCTTGCATTTATTTCTTCTTCGGTCTGCGTTTTACCGGGGACGGTTTTTCTTTGAAAAATCCCCTCCTGTAAGGCCTTCCTGCGCGAACATGGTATGCAGCACGGAGATATCCGATGAAATATCCCATGCAGTATTTTCAAAAAAGCCGTCCAGAAGATTCTCAAACGCCTGGTTGATTGTGTCGAGCGCACTCTCGATCTCTTTCTTTGTACTGTCGATATTCTGTCCGCGGATCGGCTGCTCGTCAAACTGGCAGTAAGCGTCGATCAGCTTCTGCGTCGTCGGCAGATAATAACTCATCATCCGGCGCAGCTCAGGTGCGAGCTCCGGCCTGCGCTCCACTTCCCGGAAAATCCTTGTGACCACAAGCTCCAGCCTGTCCAGCTTTGCCGACATTTCCTCGCCCGAAATCTTATCGTTGCACATCCGGATATGCGCTATGTAGCGCTCGCCCTCCTCAATCAGCTCACGGCATTCTCCGTCCAGGGAATCCCGCGGACTGTCCTTCGCTTCTTTCTTATCCTTCCGGCCGGAATCCCGATCGCCGTCTGCTGCTTTGGCTGAAGCCTTCCCTGTTTTGCCGGATTGTCCGGCACTCTGTTTCCCGTCCGCTCTATCCGGCCGATTATCTGAATCTTTTCCGGCAGCGCCGTACGGTCCGGAGCCTGAAGATCCGTCCGTTTTCGCGTTCTCATACTGCCCGTCCGCTTTGCGGCTTCCTTCCTCCTGCCCAAAAACAGCCCTGCGGTCCGCTTCCTGCTGGGCAAGGAGATACTGCTGATACGTCTCATTGTCCGTGATCAGGCACGTTTCCTTCCGGTCAAGATGTCCTTCCGGAAAAAATCCCCTGCGCAGCATTTTCTTCAGATCTTTTCTGATATAACTGATCGTCTTTCCGGTTCCGGAAGCAAGTTCTTCCAAAGTACACCAGGTTCTGTCCCTGAGCATTCGCATATACCGCCTGAACCGTTTCGCCAGGCCGATGCGTCGGCTGCCCATGACGCCCATCCACAGGTTCAGCCCGGTCAGAACAGCCATGACCTCTATTACAGCATCCGGAACCATTCCTGTCGCGTCGCCGACAATCGCGAGAATCACAAGCGCAAGTCCGAACATGCTCCCAAAGCCGTAGCCCGCCGCCGCGAGAACCCTTCCCGTCACCAGGCCGGGCACTCTGACATTTCTGCCGGCCGGCCGGAATTCTTTCTTTCCCGCCTCTATATTCCGCCGGATACGCTCGGCCGCTTCCTGGCCGGAGAATCTCATTCCTCCTGTACGGTAATGATAAGTTCCCTCTGCGCGGCCGGTTCGGCCATAGTCTGTTCTGCTCTCCTGCCTGTACCGCGGGCGGTCCACTTCCTCCTCCGGATGTTCCCAGGTCCGGTCGTAATTCGTTCCGCTCTCCTGCCTGTACCGCGGGCGGTCCACTTCCTCCTCCGAACGCTCCCGGGACCGCCCGGAATCTCTCCCCCAGTCATCCTGTGTACGGCCTGTTCCGTTCGCCCGGCCGTCACGCGGCTGATTCGTTCTTTTCTCCCTGTAATCCTCCGGACGTCCTCTGAGTGAATCCCTCAGCGCGTCCTGAAATCCGTCCACCGTCTGATTTATTACATTGGAAATTGTTGTGCTGAGCTGAGTAAAATCCTGATTCTCCACCGCGTTCTGCACCAGACTGCGGATCGCTTCTCCTGCCTCGTACCAGTCGTTTTTTGCCATTTTCCCTTCTCCCAAATTATTTTGTAGCAGCCTCCAGGCCCGAATCTTCGCGCTTTTCACCCCACAGGCCGGGACGGCCGTCTTCTGTTTACATCGCTATGTAGAGTATAGCACCGGGAGAAATATCATGCAATAAAAAGAATCCAGACAAAAACCCCTGCCGCTGTATTCCAGCGCAGGGGTTCTTTCTTTTATGCACAGGCCCGTGTAAAGAAGTCAGCTGCTAACGCAGCACACGGGCCGCACGGCGAGCAGGAGGAAAAACCGCCTCCTACTCAATTTAACACTTTCAGACTTCCGGCGTTCCGTTCAGTCCGACAGATATCCGGATTAATCCTGAACGTACGGCATAAGAGCAACGTGGCGTGAGCGCTTGATCGCTACGGTCAGAGCTCTCTGATGCTTCGCGCAGTTTCCCGTGATCCTTCTCGGAAGAATCTTTCCTCTTTCCGATACGTATCTTTTCAGCTTGTTTACATCTTTGTAATCGATCTCGTTGTTCTCTTTGCCGCAAAATACGCATACTTTCTTTCTTCTGCGGATGACTCCTCTTTTTCTCATCGGAGCGTCGCCTCTATCTTTATTGAATGCCATAGTTCTTCCTCCTTTTACGCATTAATCAAACCGCACCAGATGCGGTATTCCCTTTAATTGAACGGAAGCTCCTCGTCAATCCCGTCCGGAATATTCATAAAACCGTCTCCCGCGGATGCCTGGCTCGGAGCAGGCATCGGAGCCGCCGCTCTCGGATTCGGAGCGGGCGCGGACTGACGCGCCATCCCGGCATTGTATCCGTCGGACGCCGCTTTGCTCTCCGCAAACTCCTGATCCTCTACAACTACCTCTGTCGTATATACTTTCTGGCCATCTCTGTTTGTATAGCTGCCGGTCTGAATCCGTCCGGTCACTACGATCTTGATCCCCTGATGAAAATATCTCTCCGCAAATTCCGCACTTCTTCCGAAAGTGACGCAGCTGATAAAATCAGCGGTCGAATCGCCGTCACGGCGGAACCTGCGGTCCACCGCCAGCGTATACCTGGCGACCGCCGTCCCGTTCTCTCCCGCGGAATAACGGATCTCAGGATCTCTCGTCAAACGTCCCATTAAGATGACTTTATTCATTCTATCTCCTCTTTTCTATCTATGCATCCTGTCTAACGCATAAATATCTGATGACATTGTCCATGATACGGACACGCGCCTCAACTTCCGCCGGGCACTTCGCATCAGCCTCAAAACGAACGAAGTAGTAGAAACCTTCACGCATCTTCTGAATTTCGTAAGCGAGTCTTCTCTTACCCCACTCGTCTACCTCGGTGATCGTGCCGCCGAAACGTGTGATAACCTCTTTCACTCTCTCGATCACAGCGGCTCTTTCCTCATCTTCAATCTTTGCGCTGACAACTACTGCTAACTCATATTTGTTCATGCTTTCGCACCTCCTTATGGTCTCTGGCCCTCCCCCGCATGGGAAGAGCAAGGAAATAATATATCACGAAACATTACTCTACCATAATTATTCCGCATTTTCAAGCTTTTTTCTAAGCCCGCGGGTATTTTTTTCAACAAGTTTCCTGGGCGTCATGATCTGGTGGCCGCATCCCAGGCACTTCAGCCGGAAATCCGCGCCCACCCGCAGAATTTCCCATTCCTGACTGCCGCAGGGATGCTTTTTTTTCAGTTTCACAATATCTCCTACCGCATAATCCATCTTATCGCTCCCCCCTCTCTTGTTTTCCTTGCACGGGCCTATTATGATCGGGCAGAGGGGACTTTTCCTCCTGCCCGTCCGCGCGGCCCATGTGCTGCGTCAGCTGCTGTTTTCCCTGCACGGGCCTATTATGATCGGGCAGAGGGGATTTTTCCTCCTGCCCGTCCGCGCGGCCCATGTGCTGCGCCAGCAGCTGTTTTCCTTGCATGAGCCTGCGCATCTCGAAGCAGGGGCGCAAGTCCTGCAGCAGACTTTGCGCCCCCTAAATAATTATTCTTTTATCTTGTCAATATCGGTAAGATTGACGCCTGATACTCGCAGACGTGACGATCCGTTACCTGCGAAAATAACATATCCGCCGGTTTCAGTATACCACAGCGCGGACATGAAGTCTATCATTTACTTTGACAGCAGTGTGATTTTATGGCATGATTGTTATAGTTTATACGCCAGCTGTCCCGCAAGATGATTTCCGGGCAGAATGACCCGGAAGTCTGAGATCTGCGGCGCGAAATGCTGCGAAAACAGCATTCTTGTACTTTCTCTTCGCCGGGGCAGGCTCTTCAAACAAAATCTGATCAGGAGGTTTCTTCCATGTACGAAAAACTTTATTTCCCCATACCGGACGTTGACGCTTATCTTAAACGTCTTAACGTGCCGCGCGCATCCGGCCTGGACAAGGAATATCTGGACAGGCTGATTTATGCGCATCAATGCCGTGTTATATTTGAAAATCTGGATATCTTTGACTTCCACCAGCCGATTTCTCTGGAAATTCCGCATCTTTTTCAGAAAATCATCGTTCAGAAACGAGGCGGCTACTGCTTTGAACTCAACGCGCTGTTTACACAGCTTCTGATCGACCTTGGCTTTCAGGCCCACTCCTGCATGTGCCGCATTCTCCGCGGCAAGACCTTTAAGGGCCCGATTCTGCACAGAGGAATTATTGTAAACCTGGAGGGCAAAGAGTACTTCTGCGACGTAGGATACGGCGGACCGCAGCCGCCGGGACCTGTTCTGATTGAAGACGGCAGTTCTGCAGAGCTGCACGGAGAGACCTTCCACATCCGCAGATTCGATGACTACTGGTGGATACTCTCGCGCACCACTTCCGCAGGGAATATGGAGGATGTCCTTCAGTTCTACACCATGCCGCAGGATCCTGTGGATTTTCTGACGATCAATGACTACTGCTCCGCCAACCCTGCTTCTGTATTTACGCAGAAGCGTTTCGTTAATCTTCGGACTCCGGCCGGAAGCCGGAATATTCTGGGCGACGTTTACACTTGTGCGGAAAACGGTCAGACTGTCACACAAACTATCCGGGACGACAATGAGTTTTGGGAGATTCTAGAACATTCCTTCTCGCTGCACATTCCGGGCCGGAAAAAATAAGTAAAATCCAGGGGCTGTGAAAAAATGGAGCTGTTCACAGCCCCTTTTTTCATAACCCCTCTGCTTTGTATCGAAAACAGGAAAAAG
>CANRGB010000120.1 GCA_947630005.1 uncultured Lachnospiraceae bacterium | reverse complement strand
GACGCGCCGGTAGAGGTGGAAGCCGTGGAGACGGTGGAGCCGGCGGCGGAGGAAGCGGCGCCGGTGTCGGCAGAGGCCGAAGAGGTAGAACTCGGCGGGACGGACGAGCCGGCGGCGACAGCGGATCTGACGGAGGAAGAAAAAACTGCGGCGGTGAGTGCGATAAATGACCTTACTCTTAATTTGAAGGGAGCGCATTTTGAGTTCAACATTACTGGGGATGATCTCGACGGAACCAAAACTGTAGAGAGTGAAATGGAAATTCCGTGGGATCCGGCGGATCCGGATGAACCGGGATGGAATAACAATCTCCTGACGATTACAAAGACAGGGGGCGCTGTTTTATCAAGAGAGAATTACAGTGTGTATTATGAGAATACAAATAAAGTTACAGATGATGCTTACCTGCACATTACTTTCAAAGGAATAGGAGACGACAAAGCCTTGAAAGGAACTGTGAAGGTAAAGTTTGCGATAACAACAAGAAGCTTGGCGGATGATGCACAGCTGAAAGTAACTTCTTATGCTATGGAATCGGACGCGAAGGATCATACCGCTGACGGTACGGTTGATGGAAACTGGCATTACACTTATGACGGCAAAGCGCATGGAGTTGCCAGCTTTACTGTGACGGATAATGGAGTAGAACTGAAAAAAGATACAGATTACACCATTGATGACTATGACAAAGTAGTTGCCGGAACAAAAGAAGTCAAGATAAAAAGTGCTGAGAAAAGTAATTATGTGGGGACATCAGCTTGTTTGATCACGTATAGGATTGATCCTCGTGATGCTGAAAAAGACGGAGGCATTGAAACTCCGGATGTCACAATTCTTGCGAACAGCGCGGAATATAACGAGACTTCGGACGCTAACACAAGAGAACAGAAACTTTTCATGCCTAATATAAAAGACACCTTGGCAAATGAAGGCAAAGGCGCTGCCTTGAGTAATTATATGGTAAGTTATTATGCAATTAAGAATGGCGAACCGGATATTACAGGCGGTGATAAAAAGGCAGAGGTGTTTGGCGACCATTCTAATGATAAAGAAAACAGTGAATATTTCTATTATGTCCGTCCTTTAGTCGGAGGAAATTACAAAGCGGTAGCAGGGAATTCTCCAGAGCTTCAGGGCAAGGTAAAAATCGTTGTTGTCGATGAGGCTAAGACTCTGGCGGATGCCTATGAGTTGATAAAAGACAAGATAGACGGAAAAAATTATGTATATGATGGAAAAGACAAATTTACTGATGTAGAGACGGAAGTAAAAAATGCTTTTGCAAGCCTTAATAAAGATTTTGATGACAGGATTACTGTAAAAACCGTAAAAATAGTGGACGTAAAAGACAGTTATGAGGTGGTTACTACAGGGAATAGTGCGATAGATGGCTGGAAAAGCACGGATTCCGTTACTGTTCATGTAAATGTCAAGCAGGCGGATATCGCGAAAGGTACAGGCGTTAAGGATCCTTGGAATGATAATCTGTCTGGTGATATTGAGGCAGTACAGGGTATAAACCAGGATGCAAGTAAGAAATATGTCAACCAGGTTCCGGTAATAACAAGTACACTTGCATGGGATCCCGAATGTGGGCCGAAGAGAGCAGGAATAGCTCTGAAAGAAGGCGTAGATTATGAGATCGTAATTCCGGAGTCAACAGCGGCAAATGGCAGGATTACGGAGATAACGGTCAAGGGTCTTGGAAACTTTAAGTCTGAGAAGAAGATTTCGGTAGGGGAAGATGAGAAGATTAAACTTTCCCGGCTTGGAGACAGCGACATAGCGGTTGAGACAGCTGCGGACGGAACTGTAACAAAGGTTGAGGTCAGAGACAAGGCAGGAGATGTAATTCCGAACACTGACAATGTAAATTATACAGTAAAGGCAGACTGTGGCTGCAATAATGATAAACACGTTGCAGGAAAAGTGCATGTACTGGTGATTACAGCAACGGGAACAGGGATCTGTGAAGGAAGCTGTACAAAAAAATTCTGGCTTACGGATGAGAAATTTGAGGATGCATATCAGGCAAACTCTTCTATTACAAATCCGCAGGTGGACAAGGCAGTGGCAACAGCTCCCTATAAGCAGGTAACCATAAGCCCGAAGGCAAATCCGGGAACCTTTACCGCAGCCGAGGCAGTCTGCGATGGATACTATGTATGGATGGATGATCCGCAGACAGACGAGGCGAAGAAGCTGACAATTTCCGTTACGGACTTTGCAACTGAGGGAATAAAGAACTACAGAGTCAGCGGTAATGATGTACAGCCGATGACTTTCCCAGAGGTAGGTCAGTGGAAACTTGTCCTGACACCGAAGGTTGATTTCGAAAACGGAAGATATACCGGAAAACTGGAAGTCCCGTTTGAAGTAAAAGTAAAAGAGTTCAAAAAAGACAATATCACGGTCACACCAAAATCTGAGGGAATTGTATGGCCTGGCAAGCCGGCTACAGAGGCAGATCTGGCAAAGGGTCTGGTAGTTACTGATACCAGCAATGCATCAGGAGCACTGACTCTTGTATATGACAAGGATTATGTAATCACGGCGATGGCAGATGCAGATCTGATTGGTGAGGCCACAGTGACTCTCAGCGGCAAGGACGGCAGCAAGTATGACAGCCAGACAATGACCGCGAAGGTAATGATCAACGCACGTAACCTGGCAGATGCGAAGCTGACTCTGGCAGAGGGCGCGCTGGACTACACGGGCAAGGAGTTCACGACACTTCCGTCCGAACTTATAAAAGTTACCTTTGACGATGGTAAGACCGTAGTAGATCCGTCAGAATATGACGTAACGGTGACAAGCACAGGAAGTATAGTAAATTCCAATGTAACTGTAACTGTACAGGCAAAAGAGATCAGGAAAGGATTCCACTATGAAGGATCTCAGTCAACTACCGGTAAGATCACGAAAGCTGACATCAGTCATAAAGATGTATTTAAGCTTGAAGGAGTGGAGTCGCCGCAGTATCTGTATGATCCGGAGACGGGTGCGGTGCAGACAGGTCTGAAGCTGATTGATATTCGTACAAACGATGAGATTTCGATCTGCGAGGAAAGCAAATACGAGTATGTTGACAATAAGAAAGCCGGAACTGCGAAAGTCCTGGTAACGGCAGCTGATACCACAAACTATACAGGCAAGGCGGAAGCCGAATTCCAAGTGCTGATACCGAGCGCAGCGAATGTTTATCTGAAGCAGGAAGTCTACACCTACACGGGCGAAGAGATTGAACCTGAAGTGGATAAAGTAACGGCAGCCAACGGAACAGAGATCAGCAGCGATAGCTGGAAAGTAAAGAACTATGTTGATAACAAAGATGCCGGCAGAGGCACAGTAGTAGTAGAAGTGACTGTGAATGGCGAGTCCATGGAGATCAGAAAAGACTTCACGATCGAGCCGGCGAAGATCACGGCGGCGGATGTAAGCGACCCGGCAGCGACCCAGGCGTACACGGGCGACGTGGTAAGACCGGCCGTAACGGTAACGGTGAACGGGAAGACCCTGAAGGTCGGAACGGACTACATCGTGATGAACACGGAGAGCAAGGAAGTCGGCAGGAAAGACCTGGCGGTACACGGCATCGGGAACTATGCGGGAGACGTGCTGAAGAAGTTTGAGGTTGTAGCGGCATCTGTGAACAATGCGAAGATCGGCGGGCTGAAGGCATCCTACGCGTACAACGGAGCGGTGAGGAAGCCGGCGGTAACGGTAACGCTTGGAGAAAAGGTCCTGAAGAAGGGCACGGACTACAAGGTAGCTTATACGAACAATGCGAATGTCGGAGCGAAGACCGTGAAGGTAACGGGAATCGGAAACTACACGGGCAGCGTGAAGACGACGTTCACCGTAGTGCCGAAGAAGGCGGTCATCAGCAAAGTGACGGCAGGAGCGAAGCAGATTACGGTGGCAGCGGAAGCGCAGAGCGGAGCGAAGTACCATATCCAGTACAGGGAAGCGGGAACGAAGAAGTGGACCGGAGTGGTAACGAAGAACGCGACGCAGGCTATCAAGAATCTGAAGAGCGGAACGAACTACATCGTAAGGGTAAGGGCATACAAAGTGATCCAGGGCAAGAAGGTTCTTGGCACATGGAGTACGGCGAAGGCGACAGCGAAGGTGAAATAAGCCGGGGAGGCGGAGAGAACCGGAGCGCGGCCTGAGAAAACCCTGAGAGTGTGGGACACCGCATCAGGAAGTCCCGGAGAGGGACAGGCACATAAGAAACAAAACCCCCGGGAGGGATGCTTCCGGGGGGAGGATAAGAAAAGAAAGGGAGGAGCGGCCAGACGGCCTGCCCCTCCTTATTTTGTGGGAATATCCTGTCCATTTTCCGACGGCCCCCTGCTTTTATGCGCGGGTCAGTGTAAGGAAGTCAGCTGCTGACGCAGCACACGGACCGCGCGGCGAACAGGAGGAAAAACCGTCTCGTGGGCTTTTATTCATGGTGTTGCCAGACATGAAAGTTTAGTTCCCGCCGGCCAGCTGGATGCGCAGTCTCAGGATTTCTTCCTTCAGCTGGAGGAGCTCCCGCTCTGCTGCATCTGCGCGGCTTTTTTCTGTGTCTGCGCGGTTTTCTGCGGCGTCCGCGCGTTCCTTCTCCCGCAGCGTGTTGCTTTTTTCACTCTGTATGCCCTGGTCGTAGGCTTCCTTCCGGATATCACGAATCGCTTTACACGTGTTCACTGTCTCACTTCCCTTCTTGTACTTCAGACCGGAGTTTGTGACGGCTTCGATGACGTCCGCCGCTTCTCTCTCCAGCGTCTCAAACCTTTCCCGGTCTGATTCCATGATTTCCATCAGTTTCTCTCTGTCCTCCGAGTACTTGATGAAAAACATCACTTCCCGCAGGCCGGTCTGGTACTGCCGGATTTCCTCGTCGGTCATCATCCCCGGCGCCGCCAGGTTCATCCGGTGGTCGTTCATATAAGGCAGGACCCTTGGATCTGTCTCAGCCATCATCTCGAACAGGCTTAAGGGGCCGTCCCATTTCCCGGGGTCCAGCCAGAGATTTCCGTAGGATCACGTTCTTCCAGCTGTTCCGGAAGGATGACCTGTTTTCCGCCGTAAATGAACTGGTTGAACAGGTCGGCAAATATCAGGTTGTCCTTAATAAATTTTTTTGTTATGGCGTCTGTTTTCAAATGTTTACCTTTGTGCTCCCACTCCCTTTTCCCGACAGTCCCTTCCTGTCATTAGGTCTGTTGTTTAATCGCCGGTTTAATTGCTGCCGGCAGATTCACCGCGCAGCCTCCGAAGTTCTTCCCGCAGTTTCCGGAGTTCCCGCTCCGCGGCATCTGCGCGGTTTTCTGCGGCATCCGCGCGTTCCTTCTCCCGCAGCGTGTTGCCCTTCTCCTGCTCGATGCCAGCCTGGAAGCCGTCTCCATAGCTGTCTTCCTTCTCGGCCTTCAAATGATGTTCCGCGTCATATTCCCAAAAGCTCATTGCCACTACCTCCGCCCGGTTCTTTATCAGGATTTCCTTCAGGATTCCTCTGCGGATACACTCGTCCACCGCCGCGTTCACTGCCGCGAGACGCCCGCCTTCCGTGCTCTGCCCCTTCATATGCCTCCGCATGCTGGATACGAACTGCGCGTATTCCTTCAGCTTCCCGCACTTCTCCATCAGCTCCCGGTTCTTTCCCTCGTTGATGTTCAGCACCAGGGCCCTGCATTCCAGCGCGGGTCCATCCGGTACCGGCAGGGGGGAAGGATGCGCGGTTTTCTGCCCTTCCGGGGCCATGAACGCGTCCGACAGCTTCAGCTCCCAGCGCTCCCGGCTGTTTTCAGTGCCGTTGTAAAAGACAATGTACTGAGGGAGCGGAAGCGGGATCCGTTTCCTGCGGAGCGGGTCGTAACCGTTCAGTTTGACGTAGGAGCGGTACATCCCGGCGAAGTACTGGAGGCCGCGCAGGGGCATGTTCTCACAGAGGGTGCTCTGATGTTCGTACAGGGCCAGCCGTGTGTGGAGCAGGAAGCCGAGGTCATTCTTGATCCCCATATAAACGGCGTCTTCCAGGGTGTAGACGGCAAGCTCACCGGGATCGTCGTGGCAGGTTCCGCTGACCGCGTTGTAGAGGCTCAGGAGTGATTCTTTTTCGCGGAAGACCAGACGGAACACACCGTCCTTGAAACACCGGTTCATGTTGGGGAGAATGGTTCCATCTCCGTTTGGCGAAAGAGAAGCGGGGTCACTGACCGCTTCCGGAATGCTGTCCGGCAGAACAGAAAAGGGATCATTTTTCATTTCTGAAATGCCGTCCGGCGAAAGAAAGGCGGAGTCACTGACCGCTTCCGGAATGCCGTCCGGCAGAATAGAGAAGGGATCATTTTCCATTTCTGAAATGTCGTCCGGAACAGAAAAGAATCCATTGTCCTCTGCCGGAATACCGTCTGATGGAGCAGGAGCCCGCGCGGATTCATCCGCCAGGAAAGGTTCCTGATATTCTGTCTGTTTTTTGTTGTCTGTTTTGCGTTGTTTCAAGATTCATTCCTCCTTATTTTATCAGTAATGACAGACAATTACAAGTGTGTTGTGGTGAAAATACGGATGATCCGCATGAAATGTAATATAAGATTTAATAGATAATAAAAAGATATAGATTTAACATTAGATTGTTTGTTATACAAACCATCAAAGGTATCATAACATATATTTATGATCTTGTCTATATTAAAATAAAAAATGATTGCGGACTCTTTATGAGTCTGCCGCGCCGGACTCTCAGGTAATCTGCGTTCTGCAGGAGAACATTCAGAAGGCTGTCTGGCAGAGAAAGAATATCGTCTGAGTAAAAAAGAACACTTCCGGGCATGGCAGTCACGACGTGTTCTTCTTGATTTTTGTTTCTGCTATTTCCTCTCAGTGGCGTCTGCACCTGAATTTTCCGGATGATATGCCCTGCATATGACCTGGCAGTGCTTTTTGTAGCAGGCGATCCCATACAGATAAATTTTTTCCATGCCGTCTTCCAGGAGTCCGGCCGCGTATTGTTTTTCCAGAATCTGTTTCATGGCCTCCGTGCAGAGAGATTCCAGCATATTATTTTCCGCGTATTTCATTTCTATAATAAAGCCGGCTGCCTCCTCTTCAATTTCCACCCATATGTCACAATATCCGGTTCCTGATTCAACATTGGACTGTACGATCCAGTTATCGTTGCTTCTTAAAAGTCCCAGCAGCATTCCATGATAAAAATTTTCTTTTTGTGTTTTTTGCGCATAGGTATCGCGGATACTGATCGTTGTCATCAGCAGAGAATTAAAAGAGGTCCTGACGCCCTGCGCGTCTCCGTTTTTCAGGGCGGTATACAGCGCGTTCAAAACGTCTGGTTTTTTCCGGGCTTCATCCTGAAACCAGTGCATGATCTGAACGGCGAATATTTTACGGATCTCTCTGTTTGGGATCACAAGCCGATAGCTTCCGTCCGCGTTCTGCCCCTGCTGTGTCAGATAACCGGTTGTGAACAGTATACTCCACATATTATTTATGCTATTATCCATGTCCGCATAGGTGAGCTCTTCGTCGATCTCTTTGCTGATAACCTGGCCATCCATCAGCATTTCCATTTCTCTTTGGATGCTTTTGGTTGTCCTGCGGATAAAATTCCGGATCATCTGATTCTCGCTGGTGTTTACCCAGTAGGCTTCCGGCTTTTTTTCCCGGTCATCCATCAGATCATGGCTGTACCGGAGCACATCCCATGGACAATAGATGTCGGCGGAACCGAAATGATAGCCATCGTACCAGTCTTTTATGGTTGATTTGTAATCTGACAGCCCGCAGTTTTCCAGAAGCTTCTCCACGTCGTGCTCCGTAAAACCAAAATATTCCGCGAAACGCTGTCCGGTGACGGTGTCCGCAACCAGATGGTTGATTCCTGTAAAGATACTTTCTTTTGCGATTTTCAGACATCCCGTGATAATGGAAAATTTCAGATAGTCATTAGTTTTAAGCGCTTTCCCAAGTATTCCCCTGAGCAGATCCAGCATTTTTGCGTAATATCCGCACTCGTTTGCTTTTGCGAGCGGTACGTCATATTCATCGACAAGCAGGATCACTGTTTTTCCGAAATAAGCATGCATCATCCGCATCAAGACGTAGACAGCGTTCTTGATATCCGCGGCGCCGGCCTTTTTGAATTTCAGGTCTTCAAAAAATTTTCGGTCCGCCGGGTCAACTGCCGCGCTCTCCTCCAGATAGTTGTGTGAAATGCAGAGATCCGACAGCAGATTTGCCATCATTCCGGCGGCGCTTTCAAAATCCAGGCCTTCAACATTCTTAAAGGAAAGGAACAGTACCGGCCACTGGTTCATCCAGCGGTCGCACAGAGCGGATTCCTGCGTGATTTCCAGTCCTTCAAAACGTTTTCTGCTGTCCTGCCGGATATTAAAAAAATCGTCCAGCATGCTCAGCATGAGGGTTTTTCCGAACCGTCTCGGGCGGGTGATCAGACAGGCTTCCATCGGATTTTCCAGAAGTTTTCGGATAAATCCGGTTTTATCCACATAATAACAGTCTGACTCACGCAGTTTTTTGAAATTATCGATTCCAAGCGGAAGTTTGATTTTCATAAATAACATCATTCCTCCTTATATAATCAGCAGAATCTGCCGCCGGCCCGGAAAGCGCGGGGATTCCAGGTTTTTAACTAATTTACCATGCCAGGGAGGAAGAATCAAGGAAGAGCTGTCTTTTTGGAGCGGTTCATTCTCCGACAGCCCCATGCTTTTATTCATGGTGCTGCCGGACATGCCTGGTATGAAAGTTTAGTTCCCGTCGGCCAGCTGGATGCGCAGTTTCCGGATCTCTTCCTTCAGCTGGAGGAGTTCCCTCTCCGCTGCATCTGCGCGGTTTTCTGCTGCATCTGCGCGGTTTTCTGCTGCACCTGCGCGGTTTTCTGCTGCATCCGCCCGGTTTTTCTCTGCATCCGCGCGTTCCTTCTCCCGCAGCGTGTTGCCCTTCTCCTGCTCAATGCCCTGCTCGATACCCTGCTCGATGCCAGCCTGGAAGCCGTCTCCATAGCTGTCTTCCTTCTCGGCCTTCAAATGATGTTCCGCGTCATAT
>CANRGB010000119.1 GCA_947630005.1 uncultured Lachnospiraceae bacterium | reverse complement strand
TCGCAGTTCTGCCCGAGGCAGACCGTATCCCCGTCCATGTCCACCGTCACCGTCGCGCCGTTCAGCGTCTGCAGGATATCGCCGTCGCGCAGCTTCGTCCCATCCTCGAGGCGGTAGGCGATCCCCATCCGCTCGATGTTCACGCCGCCCGTCTTCTCCTTCACCGTCACAGCAGCCGGGAGTCCGGCTGCTTCCTTCTCTGTATATGCAATATCACGCTTTGCATCCCCGGAGCTTTCCTCCGCAGCCGTTTCCGTCTCTGTATCCGCAGGATCACCGCCGGAGGCATCCCCCGCTTCCGCCTCCCGGTTCCGGGCAGGGTCTTCCCCGCCCTCCCCGGATGCGGGAGCGGCCGTTTTCACCTCTTTATCACCGCTCCCCGGAAGCTGCCAGCCCTTCACGCTCCCCACCATCATCAGTCCGGCGATAGCGATCAGCACGACCGCCAGCACCATAAACAGGTTATAGACCGATTTTTTCTTCATCAGCGCCTCCTCACTTCACTGTGATCCTGCAGGTCGCTTTCTTTCCGCTGGCCGCCTTCGCCGTGATCACCGCCGTTCCCTTTTTGACAGCAGTCACCTTCCCGTTTTTGTTCACCTTCGCGACTTTCTTATTGGAGCTGCTCCAGGTTATCTTCTTCGACGCGTTCCGCGGCGTCAGGGTGGCCTTCAGCGTCAGCGTCTTCCCTTTTTTCAGCGTGGCTTTTGTCTTGTTCAGCTTCACCTTTGTCGCGGGTCTTCCTTTGACCGTGACCTTGCAGGTCACCTTTTTTCCGCTCTGCAAACGGGCTGTGACTGTCGCGCTTCCCTCGCTCTTGGCCTTCAGTACGCCCGCCGCGCTCACCGTGACCACCTTCTTGTCCGAGCTGCTCCAGGTCACCTTCCCCTTTGAGCCGGCCGGCGTGAGCGTCACGGACAGACGGTACGTATCTCCCGGGAAGAGGGAAACCTTCTTCGCGCTGAGCTTCAGGTTCTTCGCGGCAGGCGCTTCGGTCGGCTTCTCTGGCGGGAGCGTCTCCTGCGGTTCCGTCTGCGGCGGGTCTGTCTCCGGCGCATTCGTCTCCGTCTCCGGCGGCAGCGTTTCCTGCGGCTCCGTCGGTTTCTCCGTCGATGCTTCCGTTGGCGGCTCCATCGGTTTCTCCGTCGGTGCTTCCGTTGGCGGCTCCGTCGGTTTCTCCGTTGGCGCTTCCGTCGGCGGCTCCGTCGGTTTCTCCGTTGGCGCTTCCGTCGGCGGTTCTGTCGGCGGCTCCGTCGGTTTCTCCGTTGGTGCTTCCGTCGGTTTCTCCGTTGGTGCTTCCGTCGGCGGCTCTGTCGGTTTCTCTGTCGGCGGCTCCGTCTGCACCGGAGCGGACGGCGCTGTATCCGGCGCGCTCAGCCAGGCGTTCCAGAACTCCTTCGCTGCCGGAAGCCCCCCCTGCCAGTCTGCCGACTCACAGGCATAATCATTTACATAATGAAAAATTACCCGATCTCCATCATTCAGCGGACACATCTGCAGACCAACATCCGGATGGCTTCCGTTCACCGTGTACATCCATCCGCTGTACTGTCCGTTTGTAAATTCTGAAAGCGCATAGCCTCCGCAGGAAGCAGGCGCCATGATTGATTTCACATAATTGCTGTCCGCTCCCACACTTGAAAGTCCCGCTTCCGAAGTTGCTTTTACAAACAGATCATACACGGTACTTCCCATATCAAGGGAGTAGGATTTTGTCGGAATCCAGGTAACATACTCCGCGCTGAGATATCCCGTCGCCGGCTCCGTCTTCCCACGTCCAATCAGCACGACCTTTCCCGTTGACTTTGTACAGCCGATCAGCCGGAAGCTGACCGTGATCCCTCCGTCCGCCTGTATATCATCCGAAAATCCGGGGACGAGAAGCAGAACCATGGCGGCAGATACCACCAGCGCCAGAAGTTTTTTCCGCAGTCTTTTTAATCTGTTATTCATCTTTACCTCCTGTATATTTTTATATTTTCCCAGGAACGACAGCAAGCCGAAGCCGGACTTGCCGGCTTCAGCCGCTGCGAGCTGCTCTATCCGGAAGAAGCGGAATGTTTCTTCTCCCGGATGGGACGTTTATGTGAACCTCCTCCGGCCCATTCCTTATCCGGAAGAGTATACACATCATTTAAATAGTGTCATTTTGTTACCGTCACTTTAACGGTCGCTTTTGCTTTCCCGGCCTTGACTGTGATTGTCGCCGTGCCTTTCTTCCTTGCCGTCAGCTTCCCGTTTTTGTTTACCTTCACAACCCCGCTGTCTGAGGACTTGTAAGTGATCTCATCCTGCGCCGTGATCGGGCTCAGTTCCGGATTCAGCTTCAGTGTTTTCCCTTTCTTCAGTGTGACCTTCTTTTTCAGCCCGGTAATCTTTGTGGCGGTCACTTTCGCTTTCCGGACTGTTACCTTGACGGACGCCTTCGCGCCTTCCGTGGTCGTGACCGTGATCGTTGCCGTACCTACTTTATTCTGAGCCTTGATTCCCCCGTTCGGACCCACCACTACAATCTTCTTATTGCTGGACTTCCAGGACTTCACCGAATCGCCGGAGAGCATCCCGGTCACTTTCAGCTGTTTCGTAGACTGTCCTGTCTGAAGCACAAGGCTTGAGACATTCAAAGTAACATACGGCGCTTCTTTCCGCACGGTTACCTTGATGGCTGCCTTCGCTCCGTTCACGGTTGTAACCGTGATTGTCGCCGTGCCGGCTTTATTTTTCGCCTTGACATTCCCGTTCTGGTCCACCGTCACGATCTTCGTGCTGCTGGACTTCCAGGACTTCACCGAATCGCCCGCCGCCATTTTCAGCACTCTTACCGCTGCTGTTGACTGGCCGGCCTGAAGCGTGAGCTCTGAAACATTCAGTACGATATACGGAGTCTCACCGCCTGTTTTCGGGATTACCTGGCTTTCTTCCTTACCGCAGTTCTCACAAATCCGTATCTGCATACCGTCCTCTGCCGCGGTCGGGGATTTTGTCGTGATCCATTTGCCGAATCTGTGTCCCACAGCCGGGATTTCCTCTGTTTTCGTCTCCCCGCACTCTGTGCAGGTATAAGTCATCTCACCCGGCGTCTCACATCCGGCTTCCTTCGTGACCTTCCCTTCATCATAGCTGTGTTCATGGGCCGTACTCGGGATTGTTCTGCTTTCCGTCTTATCACAGTTTTTACACTTCCGCTCCTGAATCCCTGTTTCCTCTTCAGTTGGCTCTTTTGTAGTTTCCCACTCGCCAAAATCATGGCCCGCTGCGGGAATTTCCTCTGTCCTTGTCTCACCACACCCCGTGCAGGTATAGGTCATCTCTCCCGGTTTTTCACATTCGGCTTTCTTTGTAACCTTCCCCTCATCATACGTGTGGACATGCTCCGCTTCTTTTGTAAACTCCGCTTCCACCGTCGCGGCGGCGGGCGGCATCAGGAACCTGTATGCCCCTGTTTCCTTTTCCGGCCCTATCTCTTTCCCGTTCATCTTCAGGGAGGCAAGCGCATAGTTGGTCTCCGCCGACACTGTCACCGTCACATAAGCGCCGGGCAGGACGCCGGATGCCGGGTCAGCCGTTACCTTTCCGCCACTCGCGGGGCTTACAGAAACATCATAGCTGTGTGCGGACTGCGAATTTACCTTATCCGTCATATCATAGAGACGTTTCTCTCTGCCCTCGGTTTTAAATCTCCGGTACGCCTCCAGAGCGTAGGCCGCCTGCTGGGTCGCCATCGCGTCGATACTGCCGCCTTCCGCATGCAGGAACGCGCCCATGCCTTCCCGGCCTTCGATTTCCTGGTAGTAATGCAGGAGTCCGGCCACCACGGAACCGCCATATTGAGTCTTCCAGCCTTCTGCTTCTCCGCCGTCAATCCCCAGAGCACAGAGCGCCACCAGCACCTGCGCGGTACTCTCCGCGTTATAGGAGCCCTCATATCCAAAGTCACCGTACAGGTCGCTCTGCATTCCCTGGAGCGCAGCAAGGCCTCGTCCGATCGCTTTCTCTACATCATTCTCCATACCAGCGCTGACCGCGGTATCCTGATCCTTTCGGTACGGGGCAAGCGCCTGGAGTGTCATCGCCGTCATATCCGTCTCAGCGCTGCCAAGTCCTGTCAGATTCCATCCGCCGTCATCCAGCTGCCTGTCGAGAATATATTCGATATAGCGCCTGCGGATTTCCTGGTTGCCGCTGTCATAGCCGCCCGCATCCAGCGCCAGCAGAGCGTAATCCACAGCGTTCAGGCCCTGCGCCGTGACCTTCTCGTAATCCAGAATTTTTTCGATAAAATCATATGTTTTTCCATTTTCCGCCGTATAGCTGGAAGCATCCTTTTCAAGAGATGTCAGGGCAAGCACAATACGCTCATACTCTGTGTAGCCTCCAAGTTCTTCACCTTCTGCCACATCGCCAAGACTGTCGAATATACCGGCTTCCAGCTTCGCGTCCAGATCCTTTTTGTACTTCTGGGCCGCCTCATCATCCTTTTTAAGTTTCCCGCTCTGCGCGAGCGCGAATACATCCCACTCATTTCCATATCCAAACGTTTCATCTTCCGCAACAGTCTCAACAAGATAGTTCTGGACGCCTGTCTGGTTGTCGTCCGGTTCTTTGTCCACTCCTTCGATTCCCCCAGCTGACAACGCTTTGAATCGGGTTTTCATATCTGAAAATGCTTTCAGCCATTCGGAATTTTCCATCCTCCGCAGATAAATACCTGTCGGCATCAGCTTATCCGCCTTGGAGATCTTTGCCGCCACATCAGCTGTATTTTTGATCAGATCTTTCTGGTAATTATATCCAAAGGAACTTCCCAACGTTACCGGCACAATCTCATTAACCGCATCGATCCAGTCACTGATCTTTTTCGGGAACGGGGCATGACGGAGCTTTTCCATATCCACGTTATACTCGCCTGCCACGGCAGCAAGCCCTTCTTCCCTTGCTTTTTTCTCAGCTTCCGCACCCCGGCAGATCCCAAGACACTGGAGCATCCATTCTTCTTCCCCAACGCCTGCCGTGACAAAATCACCGTCCAGCATGATCTGGCTGCTGACCCCAAGAGGCGCATATTCCTGATAAATCTTTTTATCCTTGTTGTATCCACGGATCCGGTACTGCCATCTGCCTTTTTGTTTGTCTGCGTAGGTCTGAGCCCCTGTCCCTCCTGATACTGCAACCTGATTGACCCAGGATCCAAATTGGTTTGAATACACTTCAAAAATCCACTCTCCCGGGCCCGCTTTCTCCAACAGGGCGCACATTGCTGTCTCAATTGTGGCGCCCTCCGGTATTGCCACTACCTGGTTCCATCCAGAAACACGGATTCCAACATCTTCTGGTATGATCTCATTTCCAATACTTTCCAGTATCGTTTTTTCCTTTTCAAATCTTGCCCTGGCTTCTTCTTTTTCCAAAGAAGCAATCTCCGCCGCAGCCTTCTGGTATTCATAACGCAGCATGACATACGCAGAACTGTACTTGTAGCTGTTTTCTCCATGTTTATCTTTGATCTTGTTAATTCCTCCATCATAAACTGTACGCAGCTGCTGGATATAATTTCCTTTCTCCGCGTCATTCGTAATCGGAGTCAAATACAGCGGATAAGTCTTCCGGGCCATTCGTCCGTCCGATGTCTCTGCCTCAATTGTAATCCTGTCTGTATCTGGCAGGGAGTCTACACCGATCATAATCCTCCAGTTGCCAGCATATTCGATACCGTAAATGGTACATTCTTTAAAAGGTTCTGTATCTTCCCCTTTATATAATTTGAATGTCATATCATATTCTTTAAGAATCGGCAAATCCATATGAAACAGCAGCGCTGCCGGTTTATATGCAGTCATCTGCACGCTCTTTTCCACCTGATATTTCGCTTCCAACGGAGTATTATTCAAATATTTTCCATTCTCACAGGCGCTCAGTTTTCTCCATTCGGAATCGCTGTAACCTTGATAGGCAGAATCAACCGGGAATGTCCCCATATACTCCCCCGCAAATGCGATCGGAGGTTCCCCAAAAACAGCCTGATATTCCTGGTTTTCTGTGATGATAACCTGACAACGGTAACACCATTCAGAGTCTTCCACTTTCTCATAGGAATCTGTTCCATTCTGTTTTTTACTCCAGTACTGAAGCGCTTTTTTGTTCGACGCCGGCTTTGCTTTCAGGTTCCAGATACTTGCCGCAACATTTCCGTCCAGCACCGTGTTCTCCACAAACTCCGCTTTTGCCTCGCCCAGTGTACTGTCGCTCACGTCGGCAGTCGCTTTATATGTCGCAGAGGAATCATCTTTAACCTGGTCTGTGAGTACCTGGAACTCCCATACCGCTTCCTCTTCCCTTCCTTCCGTTTTCAGTTTTTCCATATAAGAGAGGAACAGAGCCCCGGTAAAAGCCACTTCCAGCGTCTCATATCCATACGAATATCCTTCTGACAGGAGCGGTCGGATCTCCCATCCATTCGCTTTGTTCTGCTCGCAAAGGGCTTCCAGTCTGTCATCCACATCCCATCCGCAAAGATAATTGGAACCGTAGATATCATCATCGGGTCTGTTTCCTGCCTCTTTGTCTGTACGCAGCGCTTCCGCCCGAAGGATATAGCTGTGGCCTGCCTCAATAAAGCTTCTCTCAATATAACCGGAACCTTCCTGCCCGCCGTTCAGCAGCGTCCTTTTCTCTCCGGCTGTCGTATCTTCCAGATACAGGCTGTAATTCAGTTTGTCATTGTTTTCCGGTTTTCTTACCTTCAGTTCCATCTGAAGCGCGCTCTCAAAAGCTGTCCCGATCTTCAGAACCGGGAGATACGCGCCTGGGGCGGAGATAGTCAAAGTCTTCCCGTCATCCGATGTCTGAGTTTGGAACTGCTCCGGATAGCCGAGATCTCCAATCCCTTTGTCATTGACCGTCCAGTTCTTGAAATCATAGTTCTGATCCCAGTTATTCAGCTTTATCTCCAACTGGTAATCTGCCTCTTTATCCAGCAGGGCCTGCTTCTCTCCTGCCGCTGCTCCGTCTTTGGCAAGCAGGGTGAAGAACGTCTGCGGTTCCAGGTTAGAAAGACTCAGATTTTCATTACTTTCAACAACCCGCTCCCCCTGTTTCAATGTATAAGAGAACGACGCGGCCGCACCCCTGTCTTGCTCCAGGGACATTGGGACATCTCTCTTATCCGCCATGATCTTGAGGTTTATATTGCCTAGTTCATATTTTTCTTCCTTTATTCCCCAGACTAAGATTTTCAGTACATCTGAAAAGCCCAATGTTGCATTATTGCCAGATGCCCATCCGTCATTCCACTTCTGTCCTGCATCCCCCATTATTGCCGTCTTAACAGTTTCTTCCCCATCCATCAAAATACATCTTAAATTTTCATATGCTTCTTTAAAATAAGTATTTTTTAAATATAATTCCCAGCTGACGCTCCCAGCAGAAATATCTTCTTCACTGTAATTAACTACTTCCTCAGACCCTTTCAGTTCAATGGGATTCTTATTATTTACTGTATATTTTTCAAATTCAATTCCTGCGGCCACAGGCTCTGTTTTTATTTTTATCTTATACCCGCCTATAGATTTTAAGACCGGCTTCACCGTAAAACTCTTCAGGCTGTTTTTATCCGGCACTGTAATTGTAAGTTTGTTTCCATCTTCCGATATCTCATATCCATAATTTTCAAAAGGATTTGTTTTCTCATTTACGTTAATTGCGTTTATACTCGTATCAGGTTTATCCTTTCCGATCAGCCAGTCAGATACCCTGTACTTGTTTTCTCCATTTACCAGTCCTGTCTGCGTGACTGTGATCGTATAGGGATCAGCCGCGCTGTTCTCAGGAAGCTCGCTCAGCCGCTGAGACAGCTGGATACTCTTATCCTCCTGCTCAGCTCCTGAATATTCCTGCCCCTTATCAGTTCCACTTTTTAATGTAAGCTCTAATTTCCCTTCCGGTATTTTTATACTTGCCTGATCCGCCGGCTGCGCCTGCAATACAACTGGTGGTTCTCCTTGTTTTACTTTATAAATAATTTTAAGACCAGGTATGCCAAGTTTTGAAGAATCATATGGTTTAATTCTTATGACTGACATATCTTTGCCATCGACATTCACCGTTTTTCCTTGAAAACTAAATTTATACCCACTGCCTACGTCTATAGTTTTAGTTGCCGTTTTTTTATAAGCAACTGTCTGAGAAGTTAACTCTTCACCCAAAATTTCTTCATCTGACATTTCAATATCCCAACTTTTAATTTCACAATTATCAATTGGAGCTATAATATACAAGTATCTTTTATCCACTTCGTTTTCAAAGCTGTATGTCAAATTTATATGGGAGAAATCGTATCCCAGTGTTTCACTTTTTTCTGCTATTATCCTTTTCGTACATGTATTCCATGTTCCGCCATTTCCTTCATATATTTCAGTAAACTGCAGATTTTCATCCGTTATTTCTTCTCCGGTATCCGCATCCGCGAAATACAACTCCAGCTTCAGATCCTGCCCATCCGTCATCGAAACCGGCATGATCCCATACTCATCATCGCCCAGCTCAACAATATCTTCTTCCCCGGTCTCCATTTCGTCCAGGAACATCCCTTCTTCTGCTGATACTTCCGCTCCTGTCTCCGGCTCCATCTCCATCGACGATTCCGGTTCTTCCGCTGTAATCTCTCCGGACTCTTCCGACAGATCAACAATTTCCTCCACATCCCCGAGAAGTACCTCATCATCCGCCAGCGCTCCGCTGTCCGCCCCGGCTTCCGGTTCATAGACGGTCTCGTCGATCACGATCTCTTCCGGATCCCCAATTACATCCGCAGCTATCCCCGTACCGGGCATTTCATCAACAGCTGCCCCTTGTGCTTCTGCTTCCTGCACCAGTATGATCTCCGAATCCACTTCTCCCGCAAAAACAGCCTGCGGCACGGAAGTGATTACCATCACGATCGCCAGAACCAGTGAAAGTATTCTGGGGATTCTCCGCTTTTGTCTGGTTGTGTTCAAATTATTTTCTTTCATGTCATCCTCTCTTTCTTCATTTTTTCAAACTATCGGTGACGCTGCAGATCCGCTTTCTGTCTGATTTTGGCGACAGAAAAGAACCCCTGCGTGCCTGCAGATGGTACTTGTGTATGTTTCTGTGTTTGTATTCTGACTTGAGGTTCATCCTCCGGGCCGCCTTCTCAGGATATTTCCCAATGGCATACTGGCCTTTCGTCGCCTCTCACAGCAGGGTATTCTGCCCCGGATTCTAACCGGATTCCTTCAAA
>CANRGB010000118.1 GCA_947630005.1 uncultured Lachnospiraceae bacterium | reverse complement strand
GCTCATACGGGTTAGCGTCTCCTATGCATAAACCGGTTGGCAAGTAAACTTGCCCGCGGTTATGCATGGAGACTGGGCTTTTATAGTAAAAAATACTTGTATAAAGAGATAGAAAGGTTTATAATCAGGACAGCAAATGGAATAAGTTCTTCGGGGCAGGGTGAGATTCCCTACCGGCGGTGACAGTCCGCGACCTGTATTTTTATACAGCTGATCCGGTGAAATTCCGGAACCGACAGTAAAGTCTGGATGAGAGAAGAAATCAATGGTCAGTTTATTCGCTCAGTGCCCCGCGGCGCTGAGCTTTTTAATATTCACGGCACAACGCTCATTTTTAATGAAGAAGAGAATGCCGTAATAACCGAAAGGAGTATTGCAGTATGAAGAAAAAAATGACAACACAGGAACTGATTCTCACAGGTATGCTGGCGGCCGTTGCCGGCGTTTTGATGTCACTCGAATTTTCTGTGCCGATGATGCCGCCTTTTTATAAGGTGGATTTCAGCGATGTGCCTTCCGTTATAGCCATCTTTCTGATGGGACCGGTTTCAGGGGCGCTTGTGGAGCTGGTCAAGATCATGATCAAGCTGATTACTGTGGGGACAAATACCATGTATGTAGGGGAACTGGCCAATCTGATCGGGATCCTGCTTTTTGTGGCGCCGATCTGGATGATCTACAGGAAACGCGGACAGAATACGCGTGCGGCCATGGAAGCGCTGGCGGTGAGTCTGCCGATCCGCATCGCCGTTTCCTGCGCGATCAATGCCTGCATTACGCTGCCGCTGTATGCCCGGGCGATGGGACTTTCTCTGAATGAAGTTGTGCAGACGGTGGGCGCGGTCAACCCTCTGATTAAAAATCTGCCGCTTTTCCTGATCCTGGCGACGGTTCCGTTTAATCTGCTTAAGCTGCTGCTGAATTATACGGCAGGGTGGCTGCTGTTTGAGAAACTCAGGAAAGTCAGCATACTCAGGACGAGGACAGTATAAGGCAGTTATTCTGGCGGATATGCGAAAAACACGTTTGGAAGGAGCTGCTGCCGCGTTTTCGTGCGCTCAGGGGCGCGGCGCTGAACTTTTTCAAAATAAGGAAGGTGAAGAAATGCTTCGAAAATATAGGGAACTGACCCGCCTTGAGATGGAGCAGGTCGATAAGGAACAGACAATCATACTGATTCCCGTGGGCGCCCTTGAGCAGCATGGGAATCAGGCGCCGCTGGGCACGGACGATATCATAGCCGAGGCCATGGTGGAATATCTGGACAAAGCGCTGGAGGAGGCGGGCGAACCGGATTTCCCGATGCTCGTATTTCCTCTGATTCCGGTCGGGCTGAGTACGGAACACCGGAATTTCTGCGGTTCGGTCACACTGCGGCCGGATACCTACTATCACCTGCTGTATGATATCTGTGTCAGCCTTGCGCACCACGGTTTCAAAAAGATCGCGTTTCTGATCTGCCATGGCGGAAACGCTCCGATCATCCAGGTGCTGAGCCGGGAACTGCGGAGCGAGCTTGGGATCGCGCCGTTTATGCTCTCGTCCGGCGCATTTAGTCATCCGGATGTGAAGGCGACCGTTTCCGAAGGAAATATCTGGGATTTCCACGGCGGAGAGATGGAGACTTCCATGGTGATGGCGGTGGACGAAAGTCTTGTGAAGCTTGAAACTTCCGAGGCGGGCATTCCGACCGCTTTTGCGGACAATCATACGCTTCTTCCGTATGGCAGCGTGTCGATCGGCTGGGTGTCCGAGGACTGGAAAACCGCGGAGGGAAAACCGATCGGTATCGGCGGCGATCCGTCCGGGGCAACGGCGGAAAAAGGCCGTATCATCCTTGAGACCAGCGCGAAGGTGCTCGTGCCGGGGCTGCTGGAGATCCGGGATTGGGAGGGATAATCAGAGAGGAGCGGCAGGGTGATTTACCATGAAAAATTTGTTTCTGACTAATTATACAGAGAAGACTTTTCTGGATAAAATACGTGAGAATCTCCGCAGATGTACGGCCTTTTATTTTTCGGTCAGTTTTATAAAGAAGGCCGGGCTGGTGCTGCTGTTTGAAGACATCAAAGCGGCTGTTGACAGAGGAGCAGAAGGCAGGATTATCACATCGACATATCAGAATTTTACGGATATTGAGTCGCTGAAAAGTTTCCTGGAGCTGATGAGATATCCAAATTTTGAGTGTCATCTGGATTATGAGAATTTTCGGGATGAACATTGTTCGACGATAGGATATCACTCAAAAGGGTATCTGTTTGAGTACCCGGATTCGAGAGAAATCGTTGTCGGATCTTCGAATATCACCCGCTATGCGCTGCTGAAAAACATTGAATGGGATATTTCCGTTTTTGATGAGGGGGATCCGGAAGTTTTCAGACAGGGGATGAAGGAATTTGAGGATAAATGGCGGTCCACGGAAAAATTGATGATGGATCTGATCAACCGATATTCCGGCCGGCTGAACTTTGCCATTGAGCGGTGGGACATGGATTATGATCTGGTGAAAGAGAAGGTAAAGCCCAATTATATGCAGCGCCGTGCTTTAAAGGAACTGAACCGGTATCGCGTGATGGGAATCGGCAGAGTGCTGATCGTAGCCAGTGCGGGAAGCGGGAAAACTTTTCTGGCGGCGTTTGACGCATGGAATTTTAATCCTAAAAGACTGCTGTATATCGTTCATGAGGGGTCCATTTTGAAAAAATCTTTAGAGACATTTCAGGTGATATTTGGAAACAGCGTTACGTATGGGATGTTCAATAAAGATAATAAGGATATCGAGGCGGATTTTCTGTTTGCCGGAAATATGATTATGAGCAGATCGCTGGAGCTTTTTGATCCAGGGACGTTTGATTACATTGTTATTGATGAATGTCACCACGCCGCCGCCTCTACTTATAAGAAGATCATCGAATATTTCAAACCGGAATTTCTGATCGGTCTGACGGCCACGCCGGAACGAATGGACAATCAGGATATTTTTGAGATGTTTGACCAGAATGTGCCGTTTGAGCTGCGTCTGCGGGATGCGATCATGAATGGTCTTGTTGTTCCGTTTAAGTATTACGGAATCAGGGATGCGCTGGTAGATTACGGACTGCCGAAGGGACAGGAACGGAAGATGGTCGCTCAGCTGGCGGATGAAGAACACTGCGGTTTTATCATAAGTGAGATTGAGAAACACAGGCCGGAAGGGAAACTGAAAGCGCTGGCTTTCTGCCGGGATGTTACGCACGCGAGGATGATGAGCGAAGCTTTGTCGGAGCGTTACCATACCGCATACCTGACCGGGAAGAACAGTGTCGGGGAGCGTATCAGAGCCTACAATGACCTGCAAAGTGATACTGCTCCTCTGGAAATTTTGTGTACCGTTGACATTTTGAATGAAGGAGTTGATATTCCTGGCACGAATATGGTTCTGTTTCTTCGTCCGACGGATTCCTCCACTGTTTTTATCCAGCAGCTGGGGCGGGGACTTCGGAAATATGAGAATAAACAATATGTCACGGTTCTGGATTTCATCGGAAACGGCTACAGAAGAAGTGTTCAGATTGCGTTCGCGATGGGAAGTCTTTCCGGTAATTTTGTGATGGAAAAGCGTCTGATGATATCACTGATCCGGGACGATTTTTCTGCGCTGGGACTTTCTCCGTATGGTGTGGAGATTCACATTGATGATCTGAGCAAAGAGGAGATCATACAGTATCTCGATGAAGAAAATTTTAACAGTCTGTCATATCTGAAGCAGGATTATTTTAACTTTAAAAAATATATCAATGCGGAATTTTATCCGCGGCATATGGATTTTCTGAACAATGACTGTGCGCCTGATCTGCTTCGCTTTCTGAACAGTAAGGTCCAGGGACACAAGGCCTGTTCCTACTATAATTTTTTGCAGGGAATTGGGGAAGCGCAGCTTCCGGTATTTACAAAAAGGCAGGTTGATTTTGTCAAATATCTCTCAGGAATGCTTCCGCTGGTGCGTCCGTATGAATACAGGATGTTTCAGGTTCTTCTTGATGGAGATGCGGACGGAGGATGTTTATCCCGGATTCTGAAAAATGAGATAAAAGGGTATTCGGACCGGGAGTTTTCGCATGCGCTCACTTATATGGAAAAGAGCAGTTTTGTCAGTATAGACAATCAATGCATTTCACTTACTGTGCCGGCGGATGAGCAGCTGAAAGAATATGTGAATGATCTGCTGACTTACGGTCTGACCCGGTACCAGACGGAGTATGGCGATGAGACAGGATTTGTACTCTGGCACAGCTACCGGATGGACCAGGTGCAGCTGAAATTATGCAAAAATCCCGGATACAATATGAAAGGCACTTATGTGTATGACGGAATTGTGTATATTTTTGCGGGTCTGAAAAAGGATGCCCGTGTTGAGGAGCATTTGGACTACAAGGACAAATTTCTGGAACCGGATGTTTTTCAGTGGGAATGCGAAGCGGGCCTGAGCACGGAAAAGCAGAGGGAGCTGATCGACAGCAGAAAAGCGGTGCTGTTTATCCGCAAGGTTGCGGCTGAGCATGGAATTCAGCTGCCGTTTACTTATGTGGGGGAGGGGATCCTGACCAATCCGCGGAAAACGGAAAACAGAAAGGGAACGCTGCTGTTTGATATTCTGATGGAGCAGGAACTGCCCGACTATCTGCAGTATGATTTTAAGCTGTAATATACTGATATCAAGGATATCAGACAGGCAGAATTGAGAGTACAGAGAAAAATAATATGCTCACATTGAATTTGAAGAAGTTCTGCGGTATAATGTTCATAAAATAATTGCAGACAATTCAGAAACACGTATATAACCGAAACGAGATTGAAAAGACCAGAATAATCGCTCCGCAGGAAAGGATGTCGTTTTATGGATAATGAAGCTGTTTTAACGAATGACCAGCAATATACTATTTTCAAATATGGGAAATATGTGATCAGATTCAAAGCCCCCTATTCGCTGGAAAAATATACGCAGATAAAAGAATGGGATCATGGCTATCTGGTGGTTATGGCAAAATACAGGCATAATGCGGAAGCAGAAGAAGAGTATATTGATCTGATTCCGATACTGGAAGAACTCTATTTTAATGCGGATGATTTTTTAAGACCTATTGAGAAAGTGAGGATCTCTTATGATTGATGTAATGCAGATAGCTGATCATGCGGATATGATAAGGGCTGAATACAGTAAAAAAGGCTTTTATGAAAAATAGAGAATTACCCTATCAATGGCTGAAGAATTTACGGAGCGTAGACTGGCTGCCGGCGGATCTGGGCCTCATCGATAAGATACTACGGGAGGGCAGCGTCGATGTCGAGAATGTTATTATCAATTAAACCGGAATACGTAAATAAGATTGTATCCGGGGAAAAGAAATATGAATTCAGGAAATTCCACTGTCGTGAGGATGTGGACACCATTGTTATCTATGCCACTGCTCCTGTGAAGCAGGTGATCGGTGAGGTCTCCATCACTGCTGTTATTGAAGATGCTGTTGATGAGGTCTGGAAGCAGACCCAGCCAGAAGGCGGGATCACTGAAAAAAGTTTCAGGGAATACTACAAGAACAAGCAGGTGGCTGTTGCCTACCAGCTTGGCGAGGTAACGCAGTACGATAAGCCTATATCCTTGTCTGAGGTGGGGCTTTCCTACGTTCCGCAATCTTTCGCGTACATTTAACCTGCGAAAGGAATGTTTTACATGGAGAATACAATGAAAACAATAAGAGTAGCGGCGGCGGTCATCGTCCGCGACGGCAGAATTTTCGCGACACAGCGCGGCTATGGAGAGTATAAAGGCGGCTGGGAGTTCCCGGGCGGTAAGATCGAGGCAGGAGAGACGCCGCGGGAGGCGCTGGTTCGTGAGATCATGGAGGAGCTGAATGTTGAGATTGAAGCAGGGGAGCTGCTGGACACGGTGGAGTATGATTATCCGGAATTTCATCTCTCGATGGACTGTTTTCTCTGCACGATCAGCTCCGGGGAGATGGTTTTGAAGGAGCATGAGGCGGCGCGGTGGCTTGCGCGGGAGAATCTGCGGAGTGTGGACTGGCTGCCGGCGGATCTAAGTCTTGTTGAAAGAATAGAACAGATGGCGGACTCCGTTTTGTGTTAGCTGAGCAGAGTGGTGCCAGATGAACAGATAAAGAACAGGGAGGACATGATTAAAATGGAGATTAAGAGCGTTTTGATTAAGGATACGACGCGGGAGGAGCGGATTCAGATTGTACAGCAGGGACTGAATCAGTGCGGCGGTGCGTGCGATTTCTGCAATGGCTGCGATAATCTGGGCGGAGGCAGTGTGGATGCTTTTTACCAGCCGTATATTGACGGGGAGAAGGAACTGCGGGAAATTAACGAGGAGTACCGGAGCAATTCCGGGCTGGTACGCTAAACAGCGAGATCGGCCGGCTGAAGTCAGCCACGCCGGGATTTTTTCGCTCGGTCAATTTTGATTCAGGAATGGATGTGACGAATTTTCTTTTGACAAATCCGTAAACCGGATTGTTTTTTTCTGCCGAAAACTGTACAATATGCAGGATAGATGAACGAGCGGAAGAGGAGGAATCTTGTCATGAAAATCAACGGAGTTATGGTTCTTCATCACATTTCCCGGTACTTTGACGTAGAATATGCCAGCTGCGGGCAGGATATTTATGTAAAAGCGCCAATGCTCTACAATGAATTCTTCCGGATGGATCACCATATCGTTCTCGTGACCGCAAAGGACATACAGCAGTGTGCGGAACGGGTGCGCGACAGCATCCTGATCTGTCTTGACCGGCCCGCGTTTCCTGTGGAGAGTCCCCATAACGATCTGATCATTCTGAACGATCCTTTTTCTGACAAGCTGATCTGGAATATCCTGATGTACATCATCGAGTATTTTGAGGACTGGGATTTTCATCTGAACGAGATCCTTTACAAAACAATGAGTTTCCAGGAGATGGTGGACCTGACAAGCGCGGTCGCGGGAGCTCCCATAGCGCTGATCGACCGGAATTTCAAATACATTGCCTATACGGACGACGAGAGCGTCCGGCGTTTTGTCGACGAGTCCAATCAGCTTCCGCTGAGGGATGTGAATGATCTCACGGCCGTTCCGGGCTTTGGCCAGCTTGAGACGATACGAGAGGCGTTCGTCTATGAGGCGGGAGAGGCCGTGGTCTACAAAAACATATTCAGCGAGGGATACTATGTGGGGAGGCTCTCGATTCTGCTCGATGAAGAGAGCGACTGCGAGTACGATATGGCCGTCCTGAATCATCTGGGCGGGTATGTGGAAAAACTGTACAGCCAGTGCCGCAGCTTTCAGGCGGTGCCGTACCGCCTCTCCCAGATTCATTGTTTTCTTGAGGAAAGCCTTGCCGGAAAGAACGTGGCCGTGCAGGACTTTCAGAAAATCCTCGAGGCGAACGGGGCGGAGAGAGGGGACGTTTTCCGCATGATCCGCTTTGTGCCGAATACGCCGGATCGGACGGTACACCGCGTCGCGTATCTGTGCGCGCAGGCCGAGCATATGTGGCCGGGCGTTTACTGCGTCTCGTGCGGGGACGGCATAGCCGCTCTTCTGAATCCGGGGCAGTTTTCCCGCGGGACGGACCGGGAATTTTCACAGGAGCTCTCATATTTCCTGCGAGAGAGCCTTATGCTCGCGGGGATCAGCCGGGATTTCCCGGAACTGTCGGAGATTCAGGCGGCCTATACGCAGTCTTCGTTTGCCCTGGAACAGGGGACGACCAGAAGGCCCATGCACTGGTATCATTATTTTGACGACTACGCGCTGGATTATCTGCTGAAGCATGGCGCCGGCAGCTTTCTGCCCAGACAGATCTGCCATCCGGCCATTCTCGCGCTTGAGGCCTACGATCATGTGAAAGGGACGTCTTTTTGCAGAACGCTGTTTGTCTACCTGAACTGTCAGTACAACGCGGCCGCTTCCGCGAAAATCCTTTATATTCACAGAAGTTCTTTTATCAACCGGATGGAGCGGATACAGGAGCTGGTTTCCCTGAATCTGCAGGATATGGATGAGAGACTTTATATTATGCTGTCGTTCAAACTGCTCGGATATTCGGGATGAAGAGAAAACGGAAAGGAGACCCTATGAAATTTTTTCATTTATCGGATCTGCATATCGGGCTGAAACTGCTCAACCGGGATCTGAGGGAGGATCAGGAATATATTCTGCGGCAGATCGTGGAGGCGGCCCGGCGGGAGCAGCCGGACGCGGTTCTGATTGCGGGGGATATTTACGACAAGGCGGTTCCGTCGGCGGAGGCGGTCGAAGTGTTCGACCGGTTCACGGCGGAGCTTACCGCCGCGGTTCCGGACGCCGCGGTCATGATGATCAGCGGCAACCATGACAGCGCGCCGCGGGTGAACTGTTTCCGCAGCGTGCTTGCCAGGCAGAATCTGTACATGGTCGGCGTTCCGCCGGCGGCGCCGGACGAGCCGATGGAAAAGGTTACGTTAAAGGACGCGTACGGCAGCGTGAATTTTTATCTGCTTCCGTTCGTGAAGCCTTCGATGGTAAAAGCGGTGGTCGGAACGGACGAGAACGGAACTAATTTTTCCTATCACGAGACGGTGCGGAGGCTGATTGCCCGGGAAGAGATTGACCGGAGTGAGCGGAATGTCCTTGTGAGCCATCAGTTTTATCTTCCGGCCGGAAAGACGGCGGGGGAAGTGGAGCGGATGGATTCGGAGATCCGCACGGCCGGCAATATCGACGAGGTGGGGGCGGATGTCCTGGAACCGTTTGACTACGCGGCGCTCGGACATATCCACAAGCCCATGAAGGTGGCGGGCGAAACCTGCCGCTACTGCGGGACGCCGCTTGCCTGCTCGGTCAGCGAGGCGGGACAGGCAAAGGGGATCGTCATGGCGGAGATGGGGGAAAAAGGCGCGGATATCCGGACGACGGTGCTGCCGCTGCGCCCGCTCCGCGAGGTGCGCATAATCCGCGGAACGCTTGCGGATGTGCTGGAGCAGGCGTGCGGCGACTATGTGACGGTCGTCCTCACGGATGAGGCCGATCTGAATGTGATCGACATGCAGGAGCGGCTGCGGCTCGCCTTCCCGTATCTTCTGGAGGTACGGCGGGAAAATCTGCGGAGGGCGGATTACACGGCGGAGACAGGGCCGCTGCCCGAGCTGGATCCGCTGGAGCTCTGTCTTGCCTTTTTGCAGAAGGCGGATGAGGAAGAAGAAAGGATCCTGCGCGATGTGATCAATACGGTTCGGGAGGTGAAGTGATATGAGACCGCTGAAATTAACGATGCAGGCGTTCGGTTCCTATGGAAAGCGGACGCAGATAGATTTTGAAGCGCTTTCCCAGAAACTGTTTCTGATCACCGGGGACACGGGGGCAGGAAAGACGAC
>CANRGB010000117.1 GCA_947630005.1 uncultured Lachnospiraceae bacterium | reverse complement strand
CGGAAGGAGATCATCCGCTTCCAGAAGGTTCTGGAGGAAAAATTTGAGGTGACGATCACGGAAGATCAGATTCGGGATGCTATTCGGGTTCGGAATCGGGAGAGAGAAGCCCTGAAAAATCTTTACGGGCTGATGAAGCAGGATCCGGCGCCCATGCTGGGAATGGATCTGCTGAACGTACTGACCGGCGCGCAGTTTAAATTTGACAAGGAAGAATCGATAAAGGAATTATATGCTCTGGCGGAGCGTATCCAGAAGGAATATGACGAGGGAAAGCACATTGAGAAGCGTCCGCGTATCCTGATCACAGGATCTCCGATTCAGGGAGCCGCCTCAAAGGTGGTCAAGGCGATCGAGGACAACGGCGGCGTGGTGGTTGTCTATGAAAACTGCAGCGGAGTCAAGTCAGTGGACGAGCTGGTGGATGAGAGCAATCCGGATGTGTATGACGCGCTTGCCAGACGTTATCTGAATATCGGCTGTTCCTGCATGTCCCCGAACCCGCACCGCTTCGATCTGCTGCGCCGTCTGATTCCGGAATACCATGTTGACGCAGTGGTGGATGTGGCGCTGCAGGCATGTCATACCTATAATGTGGAGACAATCGGGGTGAAGCGGCTCGTGACAGAGGAATTTCATCTGCCGTATATGTCGCTTGAGGTGGATTATTCGTCCAGCGATATCGAGCAGCTCAACACCAGAATGGCCGCCTTTATAGAAATGCTGTAGGAGCTGTTTATGAGAAGGATTGGAATTGATTCCGGTTCCACCACGACGAAAGGCATCGTGATGGAGGACGGAAAGATCACGGATTATCTGCTGCTTCCGACCTCGGCGAAGCCGGCCGAGAGTATCGGGAAGCTTAAGCAGTCTCTGCACGCGGAGACCGCGGACCGGATTGTGGCGACCGGGTATGGCCGGAAGCTTTTGACGGAAGCGGATAAAAAGGTGACGGAAATTACCTGTCACGCAAAGGGAGCCGTGTGGCTGAACCCGGACATACGGGTAGTCGTGGACATCGGCGGTCAGGACTGCAAGGCGATCCTCCTGGATGAGCGCGGTCAGGTGACGGATTTTCTGATGAATGACAAATGTGCGGCCGGGACGGGGCGTTTTATTGAGATGATGATGCGCACGCTGGAAGTGCCGCTGGAGGAAGTGGATGCTTTTGCCGCGGGAAGAGAGCCGGCCAGCATATCCAGCATGTGTACGGTGTTCGCGGAAAGTGAGATCGTCAGCCTTCTGGCAAAAGGCGTTGAGCCCGGGGACATCGCGCTTGGGATGATTCATGCCATATGCCGAAGGACTGCCTACTTTGCCAGAAAGATGAAGCTGCAGGGTGAGGTATTTTTCAGCGGCGGACTTGCCCGGTTCGAGATCTTCCGGGCGACGTTGGAGCAGTATCTGGAGATGCCGGTGCGCACGCATGAGCTTGCCCAGTATGCCGGCGCGATCGGGGCGGCTCTGATGTGAGCGGAAACCAAAAATAAATCATAAGGAAACACTATGGAATTCAGACAGTTGGAGGCGTTCGTTTCCGTTGTAAAATATAGAAGCTTTACGAAGGCCGCGGAGAAAAATTTTGTTTCGCAGCCGACGATCAGCAGCCATATCCGGGCTCTCGAGGAGGAACTGCAGGAACAGTTGCTTGTCCGGTCAACCAGAACCGTACAGCTGACGCCGCGGGGGCAGGAACTTTATGAATATGCGCTGGATATTCTGAAGATCCGCGGCCGGATGATGGAAAACGTCCGGCAGCACCGGGATCAGATCATCCATATCGGAGCGTCGACGATCCCGTCCGCCTATGTTCTGCCGGATATTCTGCTTCAGTACCGCCAGAATAAACCTGGCATCCGCTTTTCCATCTATCAGAGTGACAGCCAGGGAATCCTGTTAAAGCTGCGTGACGGAGTGTGCGATCTGGGAGTCGTCGGTATGCAGAGCGATGATGAGGAACTGGTCTGCACCAGACTGTGCAAGGATCATATGGTGATCGTTACGCCGTATAATGACTACTTCCTGGCGCTGAAGGAGCGGCCGGAATCCCCGATCGAAGAACTCCTGCGGTGTCCGATCATACTCAGGGAAGAAGGAAGCGGCAGCCAGAGGATCGCGGAGAGCTTTCTGAACGGGATCGGAATCGGGGAGGAAGAACTGGATGTGGTGCTCCGCATCAACGACCAGCAGGCGATCAAAAATCTTGTGGCGGGCGGTTTCGCGATTTCGATCATGTCGAAACGGGCGGTGGGAACGGCGCAGCAGGATAGGAAGCTGCTTGTTTTTTCACTGCCGGAGGAACTGTCGTTCAGATATTTCTATCTGGTCTGCCGAAGAGGGATGGAACTGAAAGAATATGTGAAGGACTTTGTTGTGTTTCTGCGCAACAGGCTGTCAGAGGATGACGGGGGTATGCCGGTCGGGGAAAATAAGGACAGACTGCCGAACAGTAAGAACGGTGAGCCGGATAGCAGAAAAGAGGAGAAGCTTTTCGATGGCGGGAACAGAGAAGAGCCGTCAGACGGCGGAAGCGGCGAAATGTAATCAGGCAGCAGAGAACACGGTAAAACAGAGAATCAGACGGCGGATACAGAGATGGTTCGCCGCAAAGATACAAAAAGCAGTTTTCAGAGGGAAAGGAGAGTTTTTATGGTAACAGTAAACGCGATGGGAGACAAATGCCCGATTCCGGTGGTGAAGACGAAGAAAGCGATTCAGGCGCTCACCGGACCGGATACGATAGAGGTTCTTGTGGATAATAAGACCGCGATGCAGAACGTCACGAAGATGGCATCTTCCCAGGGAGGAGAAGTAGAAGCGGAGAAGCTGTCCGGGGAGAAATACCGGATTGTGATCAAGATGAAAGGGGCGCCTGCTTCAGAGAAGGCGGAAAAGGAAAGCCCTGCGTCTGAGGACGGGACCTGCGCGCAGGAGAGCGGAGAGTCCTTTTGTAAAGGCAGTACCGGAAACACGATTGTGGTCATTTCTTCAGACCGTATGGGAAGCGGAAATGATGAGCTTGGAAGGGTACTGCTCAAAGGATTTATCTTTGCCGTGACGCAGCTCGATGAACTTCCGGCAAAAATGCTGTTTTACAACGGCGGGGCGAAGATTACCTGCGAAGGTTCGGACTCTCTGGAGGATCTGAAGAATCTGGAGGCGCAGGGCGTGGAGATCCAGACCTGCGGGACGTGCCTTGATTACTATCAGCTGAAGGAGAAGCTTGCGGTCGGCACTGTCACGAATATGTACAGTATTGTGGAAGCGATGGCTGGTGCGGCGAGGATTCTGAGACCGTGACGGCTGAGTGCGTCAGAAATTCCGCAGAAAGATGGACACAGGTTTCCGCGGCAGCCGTTATCCCGCTTTGCCCGGGATTTTCGCACTGCGCATTGCCGGATGCGGTCATGGTTCACTGCCCGCAGAGGTAAACGGGAATCGGACGGGCAGTATGACGGGAGAGGGGAGACAGATATGAGAAGTGATGTCAGACTGACACAGTACGCGAAAACGGCAGGATGAGCGGCCAAGATAGGTCCGGGGACCCTTGCCCAGGTTCTGGGCAAGCTGCCGAAATTTTATGATGAGAAGCTTCTGGTCGGGATTGAGACCTCCGATGATGCGGCGGTTTATAAGCTGACAGAGGAGATTGCGCTGATCCAGACCGTGGATTTCTTTACTCCGGTGGTCGACGATCCGTACATGTTCGGGCAGATTGCCGCAGCGAACGCGCTCAGCGATGTCTACGCGATGGGAGGAGAGCCGAAGCTGGCCCTGAATATCGTCGCTTTTCCAAACTGTCTGGATGTGGAGATTCTCGGAGATATTCTGGCCGGCGGCGCGGATAAGGTGAAGGAGGCCGGCGCTCTGCTGGCCGGAGGGCATTCGATTCAGGATGATGAGCCGAAGTACGGTCTGGCTGTGACGGGAATCGTGCATCCGGGGAAGCTTTACAAAAACTATGGGTGCCGTCCGGGCGATGTTCTGATTCTGACAAAGCAGGTCGGAAGCGGGATCATCAACACGGCCGCCAAAGCCGAGATGGCTTCGGAACAGGCAGTAAAGGAAGTGTGCCGGGTCATGGCGTCCCTGAACAAAAAGGCGAAGGAAGTAATCAGCGCTTACCCGGTTCATGCCTGTACTGATGTCACCGGTTTTGGCGTTCTGGGGCACTGCATGGAGATGGCGGAGGGCAGCGGCGTGACGTTTGAACTGTCTGTGAAGGACGTCGCTTATATGGAGGAGGCCGTTTCCTGCGCACAGATGGGCCTGGTGCCCGCGGGGGCGTACCGGAATCAGGAGTACTGCCGTGACCGGCTGGATATCGGCTGTGTGGAGGAGCATTATATCGATCTGCTCTGTGATCCGCAGACGTCAGGAGGACTTCTGTTCAGTGTGGAGCCTCAGTATGCCGGAGCCATTATGAGAGACTTTGAGAAGGTGCATCTGGATACGATTCCCTCGGTTATCGGAAGGGTGACAGAGCGGGAAAATGCGAGAATTAAATTATATTAACAGTAATATTTATATGTAGATACAGAAAGTATGCGGATTTATTATGATATATAATAAATCCGCTGTTCTATTGCATATTTCGATTAGACGGCTGTTTTTTGAACGTGTTATATTTAATACGGTTGTTTTTTGCAAAAATCGACAATGGAGAAGCGTATGATATATTTTGACAATGCGGCGACGACTCTGCCGAAGCCGCGTGAAGTAATCGAGGCGGTTGCACAGGCCATGTGCTCCATGGGAAATGCGGGAAGAGGCGCCCACACGGCGACGCTGGGAGCTTCCCGGATTATCTATGATACGAGGGAGAAGCTGGCCCACTTTTTTGGAGCGGAGAGTCCGAAGCAGATCGCGTTTACCTCAAACTCCACGGAAGCTTTGAACACGGCGCTGAAGGGGATATTGAATCCAGGGAATCATGTGGTCACGACGGTGCTCGAGCATAATTCTGTGCTGAGGCCGCTGTATGAGCTTGAGAAAACAGGAGTAGAACTGACGTTTGTCGGATGCGATGAGAAGGGCATGGTTCGCTATGAGGAGATTGGAGAGGCAATCCGGGAGAATACGCGCGCGATTGTCTGTACGCATGCCTCCAATCTGACCGGGAATCTGCTGGACATCCGGCGGATCGGGGAACTGGCCCGCGCTCATGGCCTTCTGTTTATCGTGGACGCGTCCCAGACGGCCGGCGTGTTCCCGATCGACGTGCGGGACATGAAGATTGACATTTTGTGCTTTACCGGACACAAAGGTCTGATGGGACCGCAGGGGACCGGCGGCATGTATGTCCGGGAAGGGCTCTCGGTGCGTCCTCTCAAGACAGGAGGCAGCGGAGTGCAGACCTACAGCCGGGAACATCCGAAGGAGATGCCGACCGCGCTGGAGGCGGGAACGCTGAACGGACATGGGATTGCCGGACTTGGGGCAGCCGTGGAGCTTCTCGAAGCGGCCGGCCTCGATAAGATCCGGGCGTACGAACAGGAACTGATGAGACTCTTTTATGAAGGTGTGAAAGAGATTCCGGGCGTTCGCGTATATGGCGATTTCAGTCAGAAAGAGCGCTGCGCGATCGTTGCCTTAAACATCGGGGATTATGATTCTGCCGAAGTCAGCGATGAGCTTCTTGTGACATATGGGATTGCGACGCGGGCGGGCGGGCACTGCGCGCCGCTGATGCATAAAGCGCTCGGAACCGTGGAGCAGGGTGCGGTGCGGTTCAGCTTCTCCTGGCATAATACAAAAGAAGAAGTGGAGACTGCCGTCAGGGCGATAAGAGAACTGGCGGAAAACTGACTGCGGAATTTTGTTTTTGAAAGGAATGGATAGAGTACGGAACTCGTGCTCGTGATCGAATGATGCGGAAGAAGACATTAAAGCTTGTGGTGACGTTCCATACAACCGCGGACGCCATGGCGATGGAGAAAGCCTGCAAAACCCAAAATGCGCCGGGAAGGCTAATCCCGGTTCCGAGGCAGATCTCCGCCGGCTGCGGACTCGCCTGGTGCGCGGAGCTTTCCGAGCGGGAGCAGCTGCAGGAGATTCTGCGTGCGGTTGGAGTGGAAGAGCAGGCGATGCATGAATGTATGGTGTAGAAGTGGGAGTGAAAATTCAATTTAAATGATGCTGGGGTCAAATAAATAAGATAAGTCGTACTTCGTGAAATTTCGGATATGGACTGAAGGAAACAAATAATGAGGCGAAACATGATGTGCAGGTTTCGCATTGGTGGGAGGCATGTTCTGGCGATTCGCAAGGATATGGCCTCCCTCCCTTTGCTTTTGTCCCAGAAAGGAAATCAGAGAAGGTGGGAAACGTGTGGACTGAACGGGGAAAATTGTTGTATAATATCTGCGGATGTGCAGAGGTAATGATGAAAAAAGGACCGCGGTATTATAGAAAATCATGCGTGACCCGCAGAAGAGTCCTTGAAGAAGAGAAACTGCTGATAGTCAAAGAGCAAAACAAGGAGGCAGTATGAAGATGGAATATAACAGGAATTATCCTGTGCGGTTGGAGATAGAGCAGGCGGTGGAACTGCTGCTGCAGAAAGTGAGAAAGGTTTCCGCGGAGCCGGTTTCTCTCGATGAGGCGGATGTAAGGATTCTGGCGGAGGATATTTTCGCGAAGGAGAACATTCCGCCGTTTGACCGTTCCCCGCTTGACGGATATGCGTTTCGGGCAGAGGATGTGGCCGCGGCAGACCGGGAACATCCGGTGGTTTTGAAGATTATCGAAGAACTTCCGGCAGGCACCGCGCCGTCTAAAACGGTGGGAAAAGGAGAGGCGGTTAAACTTTCGACCGGGGCTCCCATACCGCCCGGCGCCAACTGTGTTGAGAAGTTTGAGAATACGGAGTTTACGGATAAGCAGGTAAAGCTGTTTGCGCCGATGAAGTCCGGCACTAATATCTGCCGCGCCGGCGAGGATATTCAGAAAGGCGATAAGGTGATGGAGACAGGTACGGAACTGTCTGCCGCTCAGATCGGACTGCTTGCGGGCCTGGGTTATACAAAGGTCCGGTGTTTTGCCAGACTGCGGGCGGCTGTGATCAGCACCGGAAGCGAACTGCTTCCGGAAGGCAGTGAACTGACGCCGGGGAAAATCCGCAGCACCAACGGTCATACAATCCGGTCGCTTTCCCGCAGGTGGGGGATGGAGACGAAAATTTACGGGATCGTGCCGGACGACCAGGAGAGCATTGCGCGTGCGGTCGCCAGCTGCGCGGAGCAGGCGGATGTGATTATCACCACAGGCGGGGTTTCTGTCGGGGATTACGACCTTGCAGAAGCCGCTTTGCGGCAGCTGAACGCGGAGCTTCTCTTCTGGAAACTGGGGATGAAGCCGGGAATGGCGGCGCTCGCGGCAATCTATCAGGGAAAACTGATTCTCGCTCTTTCCGGCAATCCTTCGGCGGCGCTCGCCGCGTTCTGCATGGTAGGACGCCCGGTGCTGAATTATATGGCGGGAAGACGGGAATATTATCTGAAAAAATGTCAGGTACACATGCTGCGCGCTTTTCCGAAAAGGAGTCCGCAGCGGCGTTTTCTCCCCGGAAAGCTGGTTCTGCAGGGCGGAGAAGTGTGGTTTGATTTTGGCTCCCGCCAGTCGAACGGCATGCTGAACCAGTGGGCCGGCTGTGATGCGGTCGCGGAGATTCCGGCGGGAAGCGGGCCGATAGAAAAAGGAAGCCTGGTCAGCGCGTATTATTAAAAAATGGATATTTTGACTGCTTCAGGATTTAAAGGACACAGAGTGTGCAGGAATCCGCGGCATCATCAAAATGACAGGGAAAATGATCTATGAATAAGAATACTTTATATCGGATGCTCCCCAATGTCCGTGAGCTTCTGGAGGACGGGCGTATTCAGATACTGACGGCAGAATACGGACGGACGGCTGTGAAAGAGGCGATCGGCATTGAGCTTGGGAGGCTTCGGAACTTTATAGAAGAAAACTGTGATGAAAACGGGAACGGAAGAGAAAAGATCCTGCCGGAACAAAAGGCGCTGCTAAAGAAACAGGGAGAAGAAACGAAAGAACAGGCCGCAGTACAGAAAGATCAGGATCAGGCTGTGTTCTGGTCAGAACTGGTGACAGCGTTAGAAACGCAGATCGCAGCACTGCCGGAGCGGATTACGCGGACAGCGGAGGAAATGCACAGGCCGCAGATCCGCAAGGTCATCAACGGAACAGGAACGATCCTGCACACAAATCTCGGACGTGCCCCAATCAGCAGAAAGCATATGGAATATATCGAGTCAGTCATCACAGGCTACTCCAACCTGGAATATGACCTCGAAAAAGGTGGCCGCGGCGAACGTTACTCCCATTTTGAGGAACTGTTGTGTAAACTGACCGGCGCTGAGGCCGCGATTGCCGTCAACAACAACGCCTCGTCGGTACTTCTGATCCTGAGCGCGCTCGCAAAAGGAGGAGAAGCCATTGTATCGCGCGGCGAGCTGGTGGAGATCGGCGGCAAATTCCGGATTCCCGATGTGATGGAGCAAAGCGGTGCCAGACTTGCTGAGGTGGGAACGACGAACAAAACTTATCTGAGCGACTATGAGGCGGCCATATCCGAAAACACAAAGCTGATCCTGAAAGTACACACGAGCAATTACAGGGTGGTCGGCTTTACAAAATCTGTGGATATAGGGGAGCTGGCAGACTTCGGCAGGCGGAAGGGGATTCCGGTCGTCGAGGATTTGGGAAGCGGCCTGCTGATCGATTTCCGGAAATATATGCAGGGCAGCCAGAGGAAACATGCACAGAACCGGCCGGCTGAGAGAACACCCGGTGATTTTGAAACGCGGGATGCAGAGAATCCCGGGATTTTTTCCACAAAAGAGAAAATATGGGATTATGAAACAGAAGAACTGTATGCCGGTCTGGGGGGACACGATCCGCAGGAGGAACCTTTGGTTCAGGACTCAGTCAGAAAAGGGGCGGATCTGGTCTGCTTTAGCGGGGACAAGCTGCTCGGCGGTCCCCAGGCGGGGATTATTGTGGGAAAGAGGAAGTATATAGAGAAGCTGAAACGTCATCCCCTGATGCGGGCGCTGCGGATCGACAAATTCACGGTGACCGTGCTGGAGCTGGTTCTGCGGGAATATCTCTGGGAGGAGAAGGCGGTTCAGAATATACCGGTGCTGCGCATGATCACAAAACCGGCGGAGGAAGTACAAAAGAGCGCGGAAAAGCTGGCCGGAATGCTGAGAGAATCCGGCCTTGCGGCAAAGATTTCGGTTCTTCCCTGCTTCTCGCAGATTGGGGGAGGATCCCTCCCGATGGAGAAAATTTTAAGCGCGGCGGTCGTCATACAACCAAAGAGCGTCGGCGCGGCCCGGCTGGAGCGGTGCCTGCGCCACACTTCGGTGCCGGTGTTCGGCAGAGTACAGAACGACGCGTTCTGGCTGGATGTGCGGACGATTGCGGAAGAAGATTTTGGGACGGTCGTATCGTCGCTCTTGTCTTTCTGAACCTGTTTCTGCAATTTTTCTGCTTTTCTTTGAACAAAGCGTGTAAATCCACGTTTTGGAATAAATATTTCTGAAAAAGAAAGGAGAAAGAAAAGATGCAAAGAAAAAAGGTTTCA
>CANRGB010000116.1 GCA_947630005.1 uncultured Lachnospiraceae bacterium | reverse complement strand
GACGCGATCATCTTTGCGTGCGCGAACCCGACGCCGGAGATCTTCCCGGATGAGGCGAAGGCAGGCGGAGCGGCGGTAGTATCGACCGGGCGCAGCGATTTCCCGAACCAGATCAACAACGTGCTGGCGTTCCCGGGAATCTTCCGCGGAACATTTGATGTACGCGCGAAGGACATCAACGAGGAGATGAAGATGGCGGCGGCGAAGGCGCTGGCGGATCTGATCTCTGACGAGGAACTTTGCGCAGACTACATTATCCCGAAGGCATTTGACCCGAGGGTAGGCCCGGCGGTGGCGAAGGCTGTCGCGGAGGCGGCGCGCAGGTCGGGTGTGGCAAGACTATAAGCGGGAGTGAATTTCAGGTACGGTAAGACCGTAAGCAGAACCGAACTTCAGACGCGGTAAGATTGTAAGCAAGGCTGAATTTCAGGTACGGCAGGACCGTAAGCGGAACCGAACTCCAGACGTGATAAAACTGTAAGCAGGATTGAATTTTTTGCTGCAGCCGGGAAGAAAACTGGCTGCAGCAATTTTTGCATTTATGCGCAGGCCCAGGCATGGAAACCAGCTGCTGACGCAGCACCTGGGCCGCGCAGACGAGCAGGAGGAAAAGCTTCCTCCTACTCGATTCTGTCCATCCTTTTTATTTATTCAATTCCGCTCAGATCATAAGCATTCAGCCATTGGTTCGCTTTTTCGCATACATCTTTTAATCCGCTGTCTCCGAATGGGCTTTCCAGTCCCGCGTTCTTCAGCAGTTCCGTAAATACCCAGCTGCCGCCCTGCTTTGTGTAAGCCATATAATGGGCCCACGCGTCTTTGGGATCTTCCTGTATCTTTGCCCAGAACTGCAGCGATACGGCCTGTGCCAGACAATAATCGATGTAATAAAAAGGTGAGGAATAAATATGGTGCTGCCTCTGCCAGCCTTCTCCCTCGCTATAGAACGGAATGTCTCCGTCCAGTTTCATCCACGGCATATAAGTGCCGAGCAGTTTTTTCCAGACTCCATGGCGTTCCGACGGCGTCATATCTGGTTTTTCGTATACGATATGCTGGAAGTGATCGACCAGTGTGCCGTAAGGAATGAAAGTCAGCGCGCCGGAAAGGTGGCAGTAGCGGAATTTGCGTGTATCCTGTCCGAAAAATCCGTCCGCCCACGGCCACGCGAAGAATTCCATTGACATGGAGTGCACTTCGCACGCTTCAAGCCCCGGCCATATGTAAGCCGTTGGGATGCGGTCACGGTTCATCCAGGCGGCAAATGCGTGTCCTGCCTCGTGTGTGATGACTTCCACATCATGCTGCGTGCCGTTAAAATTCGCAAAAATAAAAGGAGCTTTATAGTCCGGAATGTTTGTGCAGTAGCCGCCGCCGGCTTTTCCCTCAGTGGAGAGCACATCGAGCAGTTCATTGTCGAGCATCATGCTGAAAAATTCTTTTGTTTCGGGAGAAAGCTCACTGTAAAATTTTCTTCCCTGTGCAAGGATCTCGTCCGGAGTACCGGAAGGTCTTGGATTTCCGGAGCGGAACAAAAGCGCGTTGTCCGCAAAGCTCATTGGATACTCTTTATGAAGGCGGCCAGCCTGCGCGCGGTAGATCTGATCCGCTACGGGAACAAGATATTTGACGACGGCGGAGCGGAATTTTTCGACATCCTCTTTTGTGTAGCAGTTGCGTTCCATGCGGTAGTAGCCGAGCTGCGTGAAGCCGTCATAGCCAAGCTTGCGTGCCATGGCGTCGCGCACATGGACAAGCTGATCGTAGAGATCATCAAGCTGCTTCTGATTATCCTTGTACCACTGGCCTTCCGCTTTCCAGGCGGCGAGACGCCGCGTATCGTCCGGATTGGTCTTGAACGGACCCATCTGAGAAATGGTATAGGTATTTCCCTCAAATGGAATCTGTGCTGAAGCCAGAAGTTTTTCATAAGCTGTTTTCAATTCGTTTTCTTTCTGCAGATCCGGGATGATTTCCGGAGCGAAAGTCTTCAGATCCATCTCAGCTTTCATAAACATCAGATTTCCATATTCCGACTCAAAATCAGGGCGGAACGGACTTTCCAGCATGGCCATGGTCCACTCTTGGTCATATTCCGCAAGAAGCGGCAGCGTCTCATTCCAGAACTTCATCTCTTCATCGTAAAAACGGTCTCTGGTGTCAATGGTATGACGGATATTTGCCAGTGATTCAAGTGTGCTGACGTGTTTGTCGAAAGTTTCTTTTTCCAGGAAAATCTGTTTTGCTTCCGCGTAATCCGCAGCATCGCGAAGCCGTCTGGTCAAATCCGCCATCTGATTCTTCATGGATTCGGGGTCAGGGCGCTCGTAGGGCATTTCTGAAAATTTCATTCCTGCTATTCCTCCATTCATTGGCTGTTGATTAATTTCGATATTTATAGTAACATGGCAGTGGAAAAACCACAAGGTAAATCTGTACAGGAAAGGAAGGAACCATTCATGAGGAAAAACCTGTTTATCAAAAAAGTGACAGCGCTGTCTCTCTGCGCGGCGCTGCTTTTATCTGCCGGAGCTGCGGCGGAGGAAGGAACTTCCGGAGGAACGGGAACCGAAGCGGTGACAGAGAATCCGTCGGCGGAAGACGGAGCTTCTGCGGGAACGGGAACCGAGGCGGTGACAGGAGATCCGTCGGCGGAAGAAGGAGCTTCTGCAGGAACGGAAACTGAAGCGGTGACAGGAGATCCGTCGGCGGAAGAAGGAGCTTCTGCAGGAACGGAAACTGAAGCGGTGACAGGAGATCCGGCGGCGGAAGACGGAACCTCCGCGGGAACGGAAACTGAAGCGGTGACAGGAGATCCGGCGGCGGAAGACGGAAGCGCCGGGGAAACGGAATCCGCGAAAAATACGAGTACAGGTTATGTGCTGAAGCATTTTACGCTTTATGATGGCGGTGAAATGGTACTGGATATGGAAAACCTGACGGCGGAACTGGACTTTGCCGCAGTGGATGGAATCTCCGGCGTCAGGCTGCTGATCAGCAGCGAAGACATGGAGGCAGGATACATCGCGGCTTCTTACATAGATGATTCGGTCTTGCTGGTGCTGCATGGAGGGCTGAGCGGACAAACAGTAAAGTATAAGATTGCCGCAGAAAAGCTGACGACTGTTCTGGACAGTGACGATTTTAACTTATTTTTGCGGGGAACGGCTGACGGCATGGTTTCGGGAGAGCAGGAAGCCGGGGAAGCTGCTTTGGAGGACGAGGGAGCTGACGGAACGGTTTCAGGAGCCGAGGAAGCTGATGGAACTGTTTCGGAAGACCAGAAGACAGAAAAGGATCTGACAGAGGAAGAGATTCCGGAAGCGGAAACGCAGGGAGTATCAGAGACAGAAGCTGCGCAGGAATCGGAAACACAGGACGTGTCAGAGGCAGAAGAGACAGCGCCGGGGGAGGAAACGCAGGAAGAATCAGGAGCAGAAGAAGCTGCGTCGGAAGCGGAGACACAGGACGTGTCAGGGGCAGAAGAAACGGCGTCAGAAGCGGAAACGCAGGAAGAATCAGGGGCAGAAGAAACGGCGTTGGAAGCGGAAACGCAGGAGGAATCAGGAACAGAAGAAACGACGTCGGAGATTGGGACAGAGGAGCAGACATCCCCCGGCGGATTTATGATTAACGGACTTTCGCTTACGAATTTTGCGAAGCTGCTCAATGAAGCATATATTTTGCTTGATGAAAGTGTTGTGAAGAATGAGACGGTAGAGGTCGGACAGGGAACGCTTCACCGCAGCGGAATCGTACTGGATCGTGAACATATGAACCGTCTGCTGGAAATCTGCGCTGAGCTTGGGATTGACAGAGGCGTGAAAGCGGAACTTGAGGCACAGAATATTCATCCGGAGGGAGGCGCGCTTCTTTGGGGAAGCGATGACGCGGATTACAAAGCGGCCGCAGGCTCTTTCGGAGTAACGATCGGGGACGGAGCGCCTGTATGGAATACTTTCGGCGTGGATATGGTGGATACGGAACTGACATTCTATAACTACAGAATGCCGGAACAGCAGGCAGGGATTGAAAGCGGTGTAGAGGTTGTATTTAACCGGGTTGATTCAGGGGATGACATGTCGTGGGTGCCGGTTGACGATGCGGATGCCATTGATGTGTCGGATCTGGAGCCTGCCGAGGTGATCGAGAAGGTCAGCAAAGATGTGCAGATGGTTCTATATGACATGATGGGAGGCGTGCTGTCGGCAGTACTGGAAGAGATTCCGGAGGAAATGCTCAACGATATACTGGGGATCGATGTCGAGGAGGAAGCAATGAGCGAAGCGGAATCCGGAACGGGTCAGGAGGAAGCAATGAGCGAAGCGGAATCCGGAACGGGTCAGGAGGAAGCAATGAGCGAAGCGGAATCTGGAGCGAATCAGGAGGAAGCGATGAGCGAAGCGGAATCTGGAGCGAATCAGGAGGAAGCAGTAAGTGAATCGTGATCCGGAACAGGCCAGGAGGAAGTGAAATCCGGAGCGGATCAGGAGGAAGCGATGAGCGAATCATAGTGAGACGGTCCGGGAAATCTGATAAATGAAATAAAAAAACGTGACCGGAGGAAAGACGAGCGGGAAATAATTGCTTCCTGCCCGTCTTTTCCTGCCTTTGCCGCGCTCGCTGACACAGGATGGATTTGTCGAAAAGACGCAGAAAAATACTCGACAATTTTCCACATATATGATAAGATAAATAATGATTTTATGACTTTAAAGTTAAAAAGCAATAGCAGGAGAGGTTAGAATGAAAATTGTGGTATGTATGAAACAGGTGCCTGCCGGAACGAAGGTCGATATCGATCCCGAAACAGGCGCGATGAAGCGTATGAGCGGTGATACGAGGACAAATCCGTATGACTTGTTCGCGCTTGAGACGGCGCTGGCTCTCCGAGAAAAAACCGGAGGCACGGTGACGGTACTGACGATGGGGCCGCCGCAGGCGGAGACGATGATGAAAGACGCCTATGCGATGGGGGCGGACGACGCGGTCATTTTGTCGGACCGCAAATTTGCCGGAGCGGATGTGCTTGCCACTTCCTACGCGCTGTCGCAGGCGATTCATGTACTGGGGGATGCGGATCTGATCATCTGCGGCAGGCAGACGACGGACGGGGATACGGCGCAGGTCGGTCCCGCGATCGCGGAGCATATGCATATTCCGCATGCAGCCTGGGTTGCGGAGATCCTGGATGCCGACAATACAGCGATCCGTGTGCGGCAGGATCTGGTCAGTGTTTCTCAGGTATCGGAGATCCCGTATCCGTGCCTGATTACGGTTGACAAGGATATCTGTGTTCCGAGGCTTCCGTCGTATCTTTTGAAAAAGCAGACAGCCGGAAAGCCAGTTCGGATTATGGGATTTTCGAATATGCCGGACCAGGATCTGAGCCGGTACGGTCTGGTTGGCTCTCCGACGGCAGTGGAGCGGATGTTTGCCCCGCCGGAGATTGAGAAGCAGGTCCGTCTTGAAGGCAGCGCGGATGAGAAGACGGAACGGCTGTTTGAGATTCTGACACGGAAGAAAATTATCTGAGGGAGGGGCACGAAATGGAATTTCTGAAATTTAACGCGGAAAAATGTATTCTCTGCGGTCTGTGCGTGGAAAAGTGCCCGTTCAATGCGCTGCATATCGAGGGCGACGGTATTGTGGTCGGGGATACCTGCCGGATGTGCGGGCTCTGTGTGCGCCACTGCCCGGAAAAGGCGATCCGCTTCGAACAGCGCGCAGGCAAGGTGGATAAGAGTAAATGGAATGATTTCCTGATCTATGTGGAGCAGGAGCGCGGTGAGATTCATCCGGTCGCGTATGAGCTGATCGGCGAGGCAAGAAAGATGGCGGCCAAAGTTAATTTCAAGGTTAACTGCGTAATGGTCGGCGGGGCAGGAACGGCGGCAAACGCGGAGAAACTGCTGGAATACGGAGTCGATCATGTGTATGTCTACGAACATGAAGGGTTTGAAGGCTTCCGCGCGGACTGCTACGCGGATGCCGTGGCGGACTGTATCGCGGCCGTGCGTCCAAGTTCTGTGCTGATCGGGGCGACGGCGCTTGGACGTTCGCTTGCGCCGCGGCTCTCGACCCGCTTTCACACGGGCCTTACGGCAGACTGCACGACGCTTGATATCAAACCGAATACGGATATGGTGCAGATTCGTCCGGCGTTTGGCGGAAATATTATGGCTCAGATCGCAATCACACGTTCACGTCCGCAGTTTGCGACGGTCCGCTATCGTGTGATGGACCGCGCGCAGCGTGTCAAGGATCCGACAGGCAAGGTTGTTTTGTGTCCGGTGAATGACGAGATGACTGTTTCCAGGATAAAGATTCTTTCTTCCACTGTGATCGAGCGGCAGAAGAGTCTTGAGGAGGAGGATATCCTTGTCGTGGCCGGACGCGGCGTCCGCACGGAGAAGGACGTCGAAATGTGCCGGGAACTGGCGGACGCCCTTGGCGGGCAGCTCGCATTCACCCGCCCGATGGTGGAGAGCGGCTACGGCGATACGGCGCATCAGATCGGCCTGTCAGGCCGTACGGTCCGCCCGAAGCTGATCATTACCTGCGGCGTGTCGGGAGCGATCCAGTTTACCTCCTGCATGACCGGTTCGGAGTGCATTGTCGCGATCAACAATGATCCGGACGCGCAGATATTCAAAGTGGCGCATTACTGCATCGTGGACGATCTCTATCAGGTTGTGCCGAAGCTGACCGCGCTCGTTCAGAATCGAAAGGAGGACTAGCCATGCCATATCCCTATAAGAAGATCGAACAGGCGGATATCGATTATATCCGCGCGGCGACAGCGGCGGACCGCGTCTGGGTAGGCGAGGAGATCGCGAATGAATATTACCGGGACGAGATGCCGGAGTATGGCGTGTTCCCTCCGGAACTGTACGTCGAAGTAATCAATAAGGAAGAAGTGTCGGCAGTCATGAAATATGCCTGGGACAATAATATCCCGGTTGTCTGCCGCGGAGCGGGGACGGGGCTTGCGGGCGGCGCGACCTGCAAGTACGGCGGGATCATGATGTCCGTCATGCGCATGAACAGGATTTTTCCGGTCGACCATAAGAATCAGACTATCACGGCCGAACCGGGCGCGTACCTTGTCGATGTGCAGGCCGCGGCCGCGGCGGAAGGACTGTTCTATCCGCCGGATCCCGGTGAAAAGACGGCGTCGATCGGAGGCAATGTCATCACGAACGCGGGCGGCATGAAGGCGGTGCGCTATGGGCTGACACGTGATTTCGTGCGCTGCATCGAGGCGGTTCTGCCGGACGGCTCAATCATGAATTTTTCCTCGAACGTCGTAAAGAACACGACCGGTTACAGCGTCAAAGATCTGATCATCGGTTCCGAGGGAACGCTCTGCGTGCTGACGCAGGTGACGCTGAAGCTGCTTCCCGCGCCGACCTGCACCTGCACGCTCGTCATGCCGTTCAACAGCCTGGAAGAGTGCGCCGATATGGTGCCGAAGGTGCTGGAACTTCCGTTTGTTCCGACCGCGATTGAGTTTCTGGAGAGAGAGCTGATTGATATTGTGGAGCGGAATCTGAACAAGATGTTCCCGGTGAAAGAGGGAAATGCCGTCCTGATCGTCATGTACGACGCGTCGAGCCAGCAGGAGCTGGACAGCGCCGTGGAGGCCGCGGCCGAAGCTGCGCTCGCGAACGGCGCGCTTGACTGTTTCCTCGCGGACACGCCGGAGCGCGCGGGTACGGTCTGGGCAGTGCGCGGCGGCATCCTCGAGGGCATGAAAGCCGATTCCGTGGCACAGGAAGAGTGCGACGTTGTAGTTCCGCGCTCGCGGATCGCGGAGTATGTCAAGGCCGCGAAGAAAATCGCTCTTTCCCACGGTATCCGTGTCGAGCCGTGCGGTCACTGCGGCGACGGCAATATCCACACGGAAATGCTGCGGGGACCGGAGATGAGCGACGAGGAGTGGAAGAGCGCAACACACGCGAGCCTCACGGAGCTGTACGCGCTGTCGAAAGAGCTTGGCGGACAGCTTTCCGGAGAACACGGAATTGGAAACGGCAGACTGGAATTTCTGGAAGAGTTTGTCGGTCCGCGGATGATTCAGCTCTACAAGGCGATTAAGCTCGCGTTTGACGAGAAGCTGATTCTGAATCCGGGCAAGGTAGTTGAATTTAACAAGCCGGCCGCGGAGTAAAAAGCGGCGGGGAAGACTTTTCGGCAAGCCGGCCGCGGAGTAAAAAGCGGCGGGGAAGACTTTTCGGCAAGTCGGCCGCGGAGTGAGAATCGACGGAAGGGACCCTCTGACAAGCCTTCGCAAAGTGAGAAGCGTCGGAAAGGGCTTTCTGACAAAGCACTCCCGGAGTGAAAACATAGAGAAACTCCTGCCGGACTGCGTGGAGAATCCGGCAGGATCAAAAGAAATATAAGGAGAAGACTATGAGTGGAAAACGTTCTTATCTGGTAGATAAAAACAAAATGCCCCTTGCGATGGGCATCGCGTTCGTGGCGTTCACGACGCAGTTCGGCGGCGGCTTCGCGTCCGGCGCGCAGATTTATCAGTACTTTATCAACTATGGTATCTGGTGCCTGATCCTTCCGGCGCTGACGCAGGGACTGTACGCGCTGTTTTTCTGGTACGGCATGCGGTATGCCTACAAACACAAAACTTATGATTACAGGAGCTTTTCGGACAGTATTTACGGGAAGACCCGCTATGTGATGTCCAACCTCTACGAAGTCTGCTATCTGATCATGATCGCTACGGCTTCCGCGGCGGCGTTTGCGACCGGCGGTTCTACAATCCAGACCCTGTTTGGAATCCCGTACTGGCTGTGCACGCTTATCGTCGCGGTATTCATCTTTGTGATTGCACTGTTCGGAACCAGTGTCGTGCGCAAGTGCGCGTCCACGCTCAGTGTTCTGATCATCCTTGGTCTTGTGCTGGTGCTTGTCCCGAATATCGTGGTGCAGTGGGGCGAGATTTCCGCTTCCATCGGACGTATGGCCGGAGGGGAGATGGTCGTCCGCTCGACGCAGACCGGCGCGTTCGGACCGGCTCTGTGGTCCGCGGTGCTGTACTTCTTCTTCCAGCTCGCTTCCGTTTCCGTTATGTATCAGCATATGGAGGCGGTGACGGACGTGAAGCAGATCAACCGCGCGGCAATCGGTATGTTCGTCTGCAACTTTGTCGCGATGGAGCTTTCCATCGTCGGACTTCTCGCGGTATCCTATGTGGCTGACATGGCGCAGGCGTCTGTTCCGATGCTCGTTCTTGTACAGAACGGCGTAGGCGCGAAGATCCTGACTCCGATCATCTCTCTGCTGATCATTCTCGGCGCGATCTCGACGGCGGTCAACATGATCTCCGGTATCGTTACGCGCTGCGTTAACGCGATTGAGCGCCGGATGGCGACGCAGGAACAGAAAGAGAAGGGTCACCTTGGCCGCAACGCGGTGTTTACGCTGATCTTTACGTTCCTCGCGTTTGCGATTGCGCAGTTCGGCCTGATGGCGGTAGTCAGCAAAGGCTATGCGTACCTGGGCTACGCGGCGCTCATCACGCTGTTTGTGCCGTTTGTGATTCATGCGGTTGTGACGAAAGGGAAGGAAATTTAAGACGAGGAAAATTTGGCAAAGAAGATCTGAATAAAAAACAGGATACCGGCAGTTTTTCTCTCGTGGGAAAGACTATTTGATCCTCACAGGAATAAATATCG
>CANRGB010000115.1 GCA_947630005.1 uncultured Lachnospiraceae bacterium | reverse complement strand
ATCTGAATAAAAAACAGGATACCGGCAGTTTTTCTCTCGTGGGAAAGACTATTTGATCCTCACAGGAATAAATATCGTTGCAATGACAGGAGATTCCCATGCAGATATCGAGCAGATTTACCATAGCGGTTCATGTCCTCATTTGTATTGAGGCATTTAAGAACGAGAGAAAAATTACCAGTGAGTTTCTGGCGTCAAGTGTCAATGTTAATCCGGTTGTGATCCGGCGTCTGCTTCAGCAGCTGAAGAAAGCAGGCATCGTTGAAGTGAAAAGAGGGAGCGGCGGCGCGGATATAGCGGGAAATTTGAGTGATATCACGCTGCTTGATGTTTACAATGCGGTGGAGAGTGTCGGCGAGGGACAGCTTTTTCATTTCCATGATAACCCAAATCCCAGATGTCCGGTCGGAAAAAATATTCATAATATCATGGATGAAAGACTGAGGGAGATTCAGGAGGCCATGGAGTCCAGGATGCGTTCGATCACGATAAAGAATATTATGGATGATGCATACCAATATATAAATTCTTAAAAAGTTTGTTGTAATACTTGACATTACAACAAAGAGGATTTATAATGCTGATGTATCAAAAAGAGTTACAACAGCTTATGGAGGTAAACAAGATGGCGAATTTCAGCAAAGTAAGTGTAAAAGAGGATGCGAGAACAGAACTTCACGATCAGCTTGGACTGACAGGGGCAGAGGTAAGTGTAAACAATCTTCCGGCAGGCGCAGGCGTACCGTTTGTGCATTCTCATAAAAAGAATGAGGAGATTTACATGATTCTGTCAGGAAAAGGGAAAGCCGTGATTGACGGGGAAACCGTTGATCTTAAAGCCGGAGACTGGGTTCGCATTTCTCCCGCGGCCAAGAGACAGTTTTCCGCGGCGGAGGATTCTCCAATCAGCTATGTATGCATTCAGGTCAGAGAGAATTCACTGGAGGAATATACGGCCGGCGACGCTGTAATCGGATAAGACGAAAGACCAAGATGGGAAATCGGATCGGGAAGCCGTATCTATAGTCTGAAAAAGGATCAGAAGCTTTGCGCTTTCGGATGGAGAGGATGGAGAAACAGCGGAGGAAACGAAACTTCTGATAAGCCAGATGAGAATACAGATGCTTCAGGATCTGAACCATGACGTGATTGAGGAACATATCGGAAAAGTATAATTGGATAACGAAAAACGGGATCGCGGGACTGTTCACAAAAAACAGCCCGCGATTTTTATATTGTTTTGAGGTTCTGCTCCAGTTTCACCTGAACCTGGCAGGAAAGAGAGGCAAATTCCGCTGCCAGATCGTTTTGTTTCTTCTGGTTTTGATTTGCCTCTTTTTGGAGATACAGTAAATTTACAGAATTGAATTCGGAGAGAGGGAAAGCGATGGGAATTTATTTAAATTCGGGCAGCCGCGGATCCGCGGCATAGTTCAGAAGAAACACTCTATCCCCGCTTCCAGGAACATTTCTCTGTAATCTGCCAGATCTTCCGGATGGAGCGCTTTTACGCCGGCCAGCGAATAGTCCCGGTTCAGGAATTCATATTTCCGCTCACCCATCTGATGGAAGGGCAGAAGCTGTACGCGCGCAAGACCGATGCGCTTCAGCAGGGCAGCGATGCCTCTGGCATCTTCAAGCCGGTCGTTAAATCCGGGGATCACCGGGATCCGGGGAAGGATAGAGAGTCTCTGCTCATGGGCCCATGTGAGGTTTGCTGTGATCTGTTCATTCCGTACACCGGTTCCTTTTTCGTGGAGGACAGGGTCGTAATGTTTGACATCGAACAGCAGCAGGTCAAACTGTGGCGCCAGATGCCGGAACACGGCCGGACTGACAAAACCGGTGGTTTCGATTGCGGTGTGGACGCCGTATTCTTTTAATTTCCGGATCAGCGCTTCTGTAAAATCCGGCTGAACCATGCCCTCGCCGCCGGAGATGGTAACGCCTCCGCCGGATTCTTCATAGAAATCAAAATCTTTCATACACTCGCCGAATACTTCTGACACGGTCTTTTCTTCCCCTTCGGGGGTCAGAGCCCTTCCCGGACATGCGTGCACACAGGTAAGACATCCTTTGCAGCGGGAAAAATCCATATGAATGAGATGGTCTTCCTCCATCGTGGACGCATGTGCGGGGCAGACATTCACGCAGGTCTGGCATTGATGGCATTTCTGTTTATCATACATAACCTGAATCCGGGGAAGCTGGGATTCCGGGTTTGCGCACCATGCGCAGCGGAGCGGGCAGCCTTTTAAAAAGACGGTAGTGCGCACTCCGGGGCCGTCATGAATTGAAAATTTCTGAATATTAAAAACAATTCCTGCCATTTCCATAAATAGATACCTCTCACGTTAAATTTTGATAAAAAATCGATGATAAATTTAATTCCGCAGGCAGCAAGTCGGCCTGTCATTTGTTATGATACTAACACGGAGACAGAGAAATGTAAACATAAAACTTATGAATGAAATTTATTTTAATTTTATTAGAAATTAATATTGACAAATCTAACGGTTGTGATAGTATGAGAGGCAAAAAGAAAGTGAAAAAGGGAGAAGATTTCTATGGAGAACAAGGCACATTTCGGATCCTTAACCCCGAGGATGCAGGCTTACAGGGAGAGCGTACTGGACAAGAAGCCTTATATAGACGCGCAGCGCGCGATTCTGGCGACTGAGGCATATAAGAAAAACCTGAATCAGCCGCCGGTGATGAAGCGTGCTCTGATGCTGAAAAATATTCTTGAGAAAATGAGCATTTATATTGAGGACGAGACGATACTGGCGGGCAATCAGGCCTCCTCCAACAGGGACGCGCCGATCTTTCCGGAGTACACGCTGCAGTTCGTTCTCGATGAACTGGATCTGTTTGAGAAAAGAGACGGCGATGTCTTCTATATTACAGAGGAGACGAAGGAGCAGATCCGCTCGATCGCGGATTTCTGGGAAAACAATAATCTGCGCGCCAGAGGGGAGGCCCTGATACCGGAAGAGATGCAGGTCTACATGGACACCGGATTTTTTGGGATGGAGGGGAAGTTAAACGCCGGAGACGCTCACATTGTTGTCGATTATGCGAATCTGCTCAGAAAAGGGCTGAAGGATTACGAGCGCAGGGCGAGGGAGTACAAGGCCGGTCTGGATCTGACGAAGCCGGAGTCCATCGACAAATATCAGTTTTATAAAGCAGTGCTGATCGTGATCGACGCGGTCTGCGGATTTGCGGGGCGCTATGCGGCGCTTGCGCGGGAGAAGGCGGCGGACGCTTCGGAGCCGAGAAAATCCGAGCTTCTGGAGATCGCGAGGATCTGTGAGAAGGTTCCCTATGAGCCGGCGCAGACCTTTCATGAGGCGGTGCAGTCTGTGTGGTTTATCCAGCTCATCCTCCAGATTGAGTCCAACGGCCACTCGCTTTCCTACGGACGTTTCGACCAGTACGCGAACGAATATCTGGAGGCGGATCTTCAGAAGGGAACGATCACCGAGGATCAGGCGGTGGAGCTTCTGACGAATCTGTGGATCAAGACGCTGACGATCAACAAGGTCCGCTCGCAGGCACATACCTTCTCCAGCGCGGGAAGTCCGATGTACCAGAACGTCACCGTCGGCGGACAGACGCCGGATGGCAGGGACGCGGTCAACAAGCTGTCGTTTCTGGTGCTTCGCTCGATTGGACAGACGAGGCTGCCTCAGCCGAATCTGACGGTGCGCTATCACCGGAACCTGAACCAGGATTTTATGAACGAGGCGCTGGAGGTTCTGAAGCTTGGAACAGGCATGCCGGCGTTCAACAATGACGAGGTGATCATCCCCTCGTTTACGGAGAAGGGTGTGAAGAAGAAGGACGCTTACAATTATTCGGCGGTTGGCTGCGTGGAGACCGCGGTTCCCGGAAAATGGGGGTATCGCTGCACCGGCATGAGCTACCTGAACTTCCCGAGGATCCTTCTCATGGTGATGAACAACGGGATCGACATGACGTCCGGACGGCGTTTTGTCAAAGATTATGGAAATTTCCGCGACATGGAATCCTTTGACGAACTGATGAACGCGTGGGATAAGGCAGTCCGCGAACTGACCCGCGCCAGCGTGATCGTGGAAAACGCAATCGATCTCGCGAGCGAGCGGGAAGTGCCGGATATTCTCTGTTCGACTTTGACGCAGGACTGTTTAAGCCGCGGAAAGACGATCAAGGAGGGCGGAGCGGTTTACGACTTTATCTCCGGCCTTCAGGTGGGAATCGCGGATATGGCGGACTCCCTGGCGGCGATTAAGACTCTGGTGTTTGAGGAAAAGAAGATCAGCCGGGATGAGCTGATGGATGCTCTGCAGAATGATTTCGCGGGTGAAGAAGGGGAGAGGATCCGGCAGATGCTGATCAACGACGCTCCGAAGTACGGGAACGACGATGACCGGGCGGACCGGCTGATCGTGGACGCTTATGCATCCTATATTGACGAGATGAAAAAATATCCGAATACCCGTTATCAGAGAGGTCCGATCGGCGGCGTCCGTTATGCGGGCACCTCCTCGATCTCCGCGAACGTCGGGCAGGGGTACGGCACGATGGCGACTCCGAACGGACGCCACGCGCACCAGCCTCTGGCGGAGGGATGCTCTCCGGCGCATGCGATGGATAAAAACGGTCCGACCGCTGTGTTCAAATCTGTCTCCAAGCTGCCGACGCATGAGATCACCGGAGGCGTGCTTCTGAATCAGAAGGTGACGCCGTCCATGCTCTCCACTCCGGAGAACACGAAAAAGCTGGAGATGATTATCCGCACGTTTTTCAACCGTCTGGACGGCTACCATGTGCAGTATAATGTGGTTGACCGCGCGACGCTTCTGGACGCGCAGAAACATCCGGAAAATCATAAGGATCTGATCGTCCGCGTGGCGGGCTACAGCGCGTTCTTTAATGTCTTGTCCAAAGCGACGCAGAATGATATCATCGGAAGAACCGAGCAGACATTATGAGAACAAAATTTCCGAAACTATACAGTAATAACCTGGATTCCCCTGGACTGCAGAGAACGGCTTGCCTCAGCAGGAATCCTGTCGTCCGTGATGACGGTCTGTATCCGTCCGTTCAAATTCAGCGGAACGATCCCGCGCCTGCTGAATTTTTCGCTTTCTGTCAGAACGATGACAGCCTCCGCCTGCGCGGCCATGTCACGGACGGCCTCGGCGCGGAGCTGGTCGCGGTTTGTAAAACCGTTTTCCGGAGAATAGCCGTCTGTACCGATAAAAAACTGATCCACACAGAAGTTCGACGCTGTCTGCCGCACCAGCGGTCCGACCACAACCTGGCTGTCCTGCTGGAAGATGCCGCCCAGCAGAATGATCTGGAAACTGGATTTTCCGCGGATGTAGGAGGCGATGAAAGCGCTGTTGGTGATGATCGTCAGATCGCGGTGCGTTTCCGTGAGCACATCCGCGAGAAGCGCGCAGCAGCTTCCGTTTTCAATCATGATGGTATCGCCGTTCTGGACGAGCTCGCTGGCCTTTCTGGCAATCTTTTTTTTCGCGTCGTAATGAAAGGCGATGCGCGTTCCCATATCGTCCATGTTCCGGAGCGCGGCATACCCATGCTCCCGCCGGATGATGCCGCGCTGTTCCAGTTCATTCAGATCCTTTCGAACCGTCACCTGGGAAACGCCCAGTTTTTCAGAAAGTTCTGTGACATCCGCTTTGGTTTCCGACGATAAAAGTTCCAGAATCTGGTTTGTGCGGTCTGTTTTCTTTCTCATATTTTTTCTCCTGTCTCATTTTTGGACGGGTCATCAGAATTTCATTAAAAATAAAATTGGAGGTATCGTATGAAACTTTGTATTGACCACGCAGATATCAGCAAAATCAGGCGCATTTATGAATTTTACCCGGCAGACGGAGTGTCCACAAATCCCTCCATTCTGGCGAGGACAAAAAGAGCGCCCTATGAGGTCTTAAAGGAAATCCGCGCGTTTATCGGAACAGACGCGGAGCTGTTTGTGCAGGCCGTTTCCGGCAAAGCCGAGACAATGACGGAGGAAGCCCACAGGATTGTAAGAGAGCTCGGGGACACTACCCTGGTGAAGATCCCCTGCACGCCGGAAGGCTTTAAAGCCATGAAGCAGCTGAAAAAAGAGGGGATCCGATTTATCGGAACCGCGGTTTACACAGCCATGCAGGGATATCTGGCGGCAAAGTGCGGAGCGGAGTATGTGGCGCCGTATATCAACCGCATTGATAATATGGGATTTGACGGAATCCAGGTGGCGAAGGACATACACGACGCGATCAAGGGAAGTGGACTCGACAGCGGACTTCTGGCGGCGAGCTTCAAAAACAGCCAGCAGGTGCTGGAGCTGACGAAATACGGCGTAAAAGCTGTGACGGCAGCTCCGGATATAATCGAGGGCCTGGTGAAAAATGCCGCGATTGACGCCGCCATCGATCAGTTTACCGCGGATTTTTACGGACTGGCCGGGGAAGGCAGGACGATGGCGGACTGCTGAAAATAATGTTGGACTGATCGGGACAGCCGTTATAGGATTTACTGCCGTTCATACAGTCAGGCCCGAACTGCCCGCGCCGGTTTGATCAGCCGTACAGGTTTATTCCGTTATTGTCCGGTTCAGCTTTGCCGCCCGGCAGAAGATCACGAACCCGATCACGAACAGCGCCGCGATGACCGCAACGCCCGCGTTTGCCTTTCCGGTCAGCTGAGCCACAAGGCCGACGAGCGTGGTTCCGAGGAAGGACGCGCCCTTGCCGCAGATATCATAAAGACCGAAATATTCGCCGGATTTCTCTGCCGGAATGATCCGGGCAAAGTAGGAGCGGGAGAGCGCCTGGATTGCGCCCTGGAACATGCCGACAAAGACGGCGAGCGTCCAGAATTCCCACTGTTTGTCAAGCTGGATCGCGAACAACGCGATACAGGTGTAGGCGATGATGCAGATCTTGATCAGAAGATCCGTCTCATACTTTTTGGAGAGCTTTCCGAAAAGCAGGGAGAACGGGAACGCGACGATCTGGGTCACAAGGAGAGCCAGCAGCAGTCCCTGAGTGTCAAGGCCGAGCGAGCTTCCGTAGGCGGTCGCCATCTCGATGATTGTGTAGACGCCGTCGATGAAAAAGAAGAACGCCAGCAGATACAGGAAAATATTCTTGTGTTGCCGGACTTCTTTCAAGGTGCGGCCGAGCCGGCGGAACGCTTCGCGTACAGGCTGGGCGGGAAGCTCGGTGAAATTGGTCTGCCGGTATTTTTTCAGCAGCGGGATTGTCACAAGGAGCCACCAGGCGGCATTCAGGAAGAAAGCGATCGCCATGGCGGTGTGCATGGTGATCCCGAACATCTCGTTCATCAGGACAAAGATGAGTGAGATAATAAATGGGATGCAGCTGCCGATATAGCCCCAGGCGTAGCCCTGCGAGGATACAACGTCCATCCGCTCTGCGGTTGTGATATCCACGAGCATGGAGTCATAGAAGATCAGGCTCGCGTTGTAGCCGATCCGCGCGATCACGAAGACGGCAAGGAACACGATCCAGGAAGTCGGCACAGAGAGCGCGGCGCACCCGATTACACCAAGCATCATGCAGGCCGTAAACAGCGGCTTTTTGAAATTTCTGGTATCCGCGAGCGTGCCGAGAATCGGACCAGTCAGAGCGACCACGATCGTGGCGGCCGAGGTGGCGTAACCCCAGTACGCAAGGTAATCGACCTCCGAGATGCCGGCACTGCCCGCAAGATAGTTGAAATAGATCGGAATGATCGTAGCCACGAGCAGGATAAAGGCCGAGTTGCCGACGTCGTACAGGATCCAGTATTTTTCGAGTTTTGTCAGTCTGGAATTTTTCATAATATCCTCCGTAAATTCTTCAGGACTCTGCATCTCTTTTTGCAGCATGCGATGCCATATTTCAGGATAGTGGTATATCCCTCATCAATCAGGAACTGTTCATAGTGTTTCTGCTCAATCTGGCGGAGCGCGTTCGCACACTGCTTATCCAGGCGGTCGTTTTCCGCATATTTCACCTCAATAAGGATTCCCGTCATGCTGTCCTCAATCTCGATCATGATATCGCAGTACCCGTCGCCTGACTCCGTATTTGAAGTGACGGCCCAGTCGTCCATGCAGCACAGCAGTCCAAGAAGATAGCCATGATAGAAATTTTCCTTCATCGATTTTCTCACGCTTGTGTCACGGATGCTGATGGTTTTTGAGAGAAGTTCGGTGAATTTCTTCTCGATTCCGGAGGCGTCTCCCCTTGGAAACAGGGAACAGAATTCCGTCAGTTTCTGCGGCTCCCGCCGGATGCTGTCGTTAAACCATTCGTAGATCTGCTCTTTGAAGATGGTCCGAATCTCCTGATTCGGGATTGCCAGAGATAAAGTCCCGCGTTCCGTGCCCGGAGAGTTCTCTCTCTGTGTCAGATAACCGGTCATAAACAGTACGCTCCACAGATTCTCCATCGAATTTTCCAGCTCGGCATAGGTCAGATCCTGCCGGATCTTTTTGGATACGGTTCCGCCTTCGATCAGCGTTTCGATGTCCCTTCTTTGCGACACACCCTTCGTCCGGCGGATGAACTTCCGGACAATATCGTTGCCGCTCGTGTTGATCCAGTAGAGCTGCGGACTGGCGTTCTGATCTATGCGGAGATCATAGCAGTAGTTGATCACGTCCCACGGGCAATAGACATTCTGCCTGCCGAATCGGTAGCCATTGTACCATTCCCGGACGAGGTCATAGCGGTCAGATACCCCATAACAGGCAAGCATTTCCTGCACTTCTGCGTCCGTAAAGCCGAAATATTCATCAAAAGCCGCGTCCGTGATAGAATGCACCTTTACGTTGTTAAGACCGGTAAAAATGCTTTCTTTTGATACCCGGAGGCATCCCGTGAGAACGGCAAAGAAGAGATGTTCGTTCGTCTTGAGTGTCTGGTTCATCAGATTCCGGATCAGAGCAGTCATCTCATTGTAATAGCCGCCATGATAAGCCTTGTCCAGAGGGACATCATACTCGTCGATCAGGAGAATCACTTTCTGATTATGATGCCGGCAGAGAAATTCCGATAAGATCCTCAGACTGTTGCAGATTATGTCGTCGGTCATCTCTTCTTCAAAAAATTTCTCATAGACGGCTTTATCCTGTTTTGCCAGCCTGTCACTATCCAGCAGATACAAAAATCTGCGCGCCTCGTCTCTCAGCAAAGAGACGAGCATGGCTCTCGCCGCCGCGAAATCAGATCCGCTCACGCCTTTCAGAGAGACAAAGATCACGGGAAACCTGCCCATATACTTCCGGCACAGATCTGTTTCTTTGGAGATTTTCAGCCCGTCAAACAGGGATTGATCCTGGCCGATCTCAAAAAAACAGCGCAGCATATCCATGTTCAGCGTTTTCCCGAAACGGCGCGGGCGGGTGAAAAGATTTACCGGGCTCCAGTTTGTCAGCAGTTCCTTGATCAGTCCGGTTTTATCAACATAGTAGAAGTTTTCTTTTCGGATTGTATGAAAGAATTCAATTCCTGCCGGGAGCTTTTTTGTTTCCATTCTTCGATCCCTCCTTTGTTCTGCCGCAGGACGCGCAGGTATTTTTTATAGTATACTACGTTTTCATATCATCGGCAAGGGAGTGAACGGCGGCTGATACGGATCCTTTTATCGTCAAAAATTTCTTTCCGGACTGGAATGCCCTGACCTGAAGAACATCACAAAAATATCATAGAGAATATAAAAAAGCTACAGAAAAGTGTACTTTTTTGTAGCTTTTGTTTCTGCCCCCTAAAATAGCACTTTTTCTCTTTAACGTCAAGCATTATCTTCGGATTACCCAAAATTCCCACACTTTTCACATCACAT